>JBOHYX010000099.1:0-7942 GCA_050738115.1 Rhodanobacteraceae bacterium | reverse complement strand
TCGACAGCCGGGGCGCCGGCGTCCAGCGGCATGATCTTCTGACGCCAACGCCGGCTCCGTCCACGACGTTTGGCCTGATTTCGCCGCCGCTGCCCGGCCGGCGAAGGGAGGCTGCTGCGCCGATGTCAATGCGAAGGACGGCCGGGCACCGGTCGGAAACGTCCACGCGATCCCCGCCGGCGACGTCCGACGCTGTGCAGCCGGCGGGTGGGACGGACGTCGAACCCGCATCCTTCCACTGACCCGGGTGAAACCGGAAAAAGCGGGCCGACCAAAACCGGCCCGCTTTTTCGTGCCGACTGCCGCTGAACCCGCGACCACATAAAAATGCGCGTTGGCGCGACCCGCGGGAAATCGTGTCTGAACGCGGTGCGACCCGGGAATTTCGAAGCGGTGGCGCGCGCTGGCCGGACATAGTCTAATAGCGCGGCCACTTCCGTGGCCTTTCCACGGCAAATCCAGGAGATCTCCATGAAGTTCAACCGTACCGTTCTCGCGGTGGCTGTTGCTTCCGCGATGGCTTTTGCGTTGTCCGCGTGCAACCACTCGGGCAACCAAAACGAGACGTCCGCGCCCGCAGCGGCCCAGAGCGCCGCCGCCGCTGTGTCATCCGGCGCCAGCGCCGCCGAGCCCACCACGCCGGCCACCGCGGGCGCGCCTGCCATGGGCAGCACGGCGGCAGAACCGGCTGCCAGTGGCACGGCCGCGGAACCCGCCACCAGCAGCACGGCCGCGCCGGCTTCGAGCGGCGAAACCGCAATGGACGCGGTGAAGGACGCTGCCGATCATGCCGCCAACAAGGCGGGCAACGCCGCCAGCAGCGCGAAGGACGCGACCAAACACATGGTCGCCGCCGCGAAGGGCCACTGAACCCGGCCCACGGCTGCAGTACACAAAGCCGGCCGCCTCGTGCGGCCGGTTTTTTTATGCGTTCCGGGCCCCGGATAGAATGCGTGCTTCGTGCGCCGTTGCACGCCCCGGAGCGGATCATGCCCGTCATTGCCACTCACGTCGACAACAAGAATGAGGCTTTCCGCGCCAATACCGCCAACCTGCGCAAACTCGCCGACACACTGAAAGCCGAACTGGCGCGTACTGCCGAGGGGGGTGGCGAAAAATCGCGCGCCCGGCACGTGGCGCGGGGCAAACTGCTGCCCCGCGAGCGCATCCGCGCGCTGCTCGACCCGGGCTCGCCGTTCCTGGAATTGTCGGCACTTGCGGCCCACGGGATGTACGACGGCGCCGCGCCCGCAGCCGGCATCGTCACCGGGATTGGCCGTGTCTGCGGGACGGAACTGATGGTGATCGCCAACGATGCCACCGTGAAAGGCGGCACCTATTTTCCGATGACCGTGAAGAAACACCTGCGCGCGCAGGAAATTGCCCTGGAAAACCGGCTGCCGTGCATTTACCTGGTCGATTCCGGAGGCGCGTTCCTGCCATTGCAGGACGATGTGTTTCCGGACAAGCAGCATTTCGGCCGGATTTTCTACAACCAGGCGCGCATGTCCGCGCTCAATATCCCACAAATCGCGGTGGTGATGGGATCGTGCACGGCCGGCGGCGCCTACGTGCCGGCGATGAGCGACGAGGCGATCATCGTCAAGAACCAGGGCACGATATTCCTCGGCGGACCGCCGCTGGTGAAGGCCGCGACCGGCGAGGTGGTCGACGCAGAAACGCTGGGCGGCGCGGACGTGCACACGTCCATTTCCGGCGTGGCCGATCATTTCGCCGAGAATGACGCGCACGCGCTCTCCATTGCGCGCGACATCGTCGCGAGCCTCAACCGCAAAAAGGCGATGCCGCTGGCGTTGGCCGAGCCGCGTGAACCGAAATATTCGCCCGCGGAACTCTACGGCGTGATCCCGGAGGACACGCGCCGACCGTTCGACGTCCACGAAGTGATCGCCCGCATCGTCGACGCGTCGGAGTTCCAGGAATTCAAGGCGCGCTATGGCAAGACGCTGGTCACGGGTTTCGCGCACATCCATGGTTATCCGGTCGGCATCGTCGCCAACAACGGCATCCTGTTTTCCGAAAGCGCGTTGAAGGGCACGCACTTCATTGAGCTGTGCAACCAGCGCGACGTGCCGCTGGTATTCCTGCAGAACATCACCGGTTTCATGGTCGGCAAGAAGTACGAGCAGGCCGGCATCGCCAAGGATGGCGCCAAGATGGTGACCGCCGTCGCGTGCTCGCACGTACCCAAGTTCACGGTGGTGATCGGCGGCAGCTTCGGCGCCGGCAACTACGCGATGTGCGGACGCGCCTACGGCGCCCGGTTTCTGTGGATGTGGCCGAACGCGCGCATCAGCGTGATGGGCGGCGAGCAGGCCGCATCGGTGCTCGCGACGGTCAAGCGCGACGGCTACGAGAAGGCCGGCAAGGCCTGGTCGCAGGAAGAGGAAGACGCATTCAAGGCGCCGATCCGGGAACAGTACGAACGCCAGGGCAGCCCGTACTATTCCAGCGCGCGGCTGTGGGATGACGGCATCATCGATCCGGCCGACACCCGCCGCGTGCTCGGGCTTGCGATCTCGGCGTCGATGAACGCGCCGATCGAGCCCGGCCGGTATGGCGTGTTCCGAATGTGATTCCGTTTCCGGTTCGCAAGCCTCTCAACCTCGCGCGTAGGTCGGACGCTCGCGAAAAAACTGGGAAATCGTCATTCCGGGGCCGCCGCCATGTTTCATCGGCGGCGGAACCCGGAATCCAGCTCTCCTGCGCAACAAAGCAAAAGCTGGATTCCGGGTTCTGCCCGCGGTGAAGCTGCGGGCAGCCCCGGAATGACGATCATCTGGGGGTACGAGTCACCATCGCACTGGAAATGCAATAACTTGCCGTCATGTGGCGCGCGCCGCGGGACCAGCCCCATCGTTGGCATAGGCGGCAGCGGGCTGCGCCCGTCGCCTGCGCGCAGCCATGCGCATCGCCACCATGCGCATTCCGGTGACCAGCAGCACGAACGTTGCAAGCCAGAACACCAGTTGCATCCCGGCCGGGCGCGCTTCGTAGCCCGTAAGCACGTGTACCGCCTGGCCGACGATCGACCCGTTGGTCAAAAGCCATGAGGTGTCCCAAAGCTGGTTGCCCCACGCTGGCAACAATCCACCCTGGATCAGGAAGCCCGCGGCGGTCGAAGCGAGCCCACTTGCGAGCACCACCAGCATCCAGTTGGTCGCGCTGAAGAAATAGCGGATGGGAATCCGCAGCAGCCCGAAGTACAGCGCGAAGCCCACGCCGACGCCGAACGCCAGCCCCACCGGGATGCCGGCGAAGAAACCGGGCTTGTCCGCGCCACCCGCGGCCATGCCGTACAGGAACAGCACGATTTCGGAGCCTTCACGCAGCACCGCCAGCGCCACCACCGCGAGCAGGATCGCGATCGAGCTTGACCCCGTCTTCACCGAATCGGTGACGCGCTGCATCTGCTGCACCATCTGCTTGCCGTGGCTCGACATCCAGGTGACGTGCCAGCCGATCATCACGACCGCGCTCAGCAGCACGACGGCCTCGAAGACCTCCTGCCCGATACCGCCCAGGGATCCCTGGATGAAGCCCATCCCCAGCGCCACCACGATCGCACCCAGCACGCCGAGCGCGATGCCGCCGCCGATGAAGGTGCTGCGGCGCGGCACCCCGCGCGTCGCCGCCGCAACCACCGTCACGATCAACGCGGCTTCCAGCACCTCGCGAAAAACCAGCAATGCTATGGCAAGCACAGTGTCCTACTCCACTACCAGCACACCGGTGGTCGCCGGATTGAAATCATCGAAAAACTTGTAGGTGCCCTTCTTCAACGGGCCGACCAGCACCGTGATCGTGGAATTCGGCAGCACGATCTTTTCGCGGTTGAAATCGCTGCTCTCGAATTCCGATGGCGTCGGGTTGCGGTTGGTCACCAGCAGCTTCAGTTGCCTGCCGGCCGGAACCTTGAGCGTGGCGGGTTCGAACTTGTGGTTCTGGAGAATGAGGTGATACTCGACGGGCGCCTCCGCGCGCGCGCCGCTCGCGACGGCGGCAGCTCCCGCAAAAACCACTGTCATTGCGAACAGAAACCTCGACATTGCGCGCATCACCTCGATCACGATTGGCGACAAATGCTAATCGTTCTCATTCCTAAAGACAACCGCGCGCGCCGGGTCAGCCACCAAGCGCGCTCCACGCTGGTCCGGCGGAAACCGCTGCACGGGTTCCTGCGCGAAAGGCGCGGTGGGAAACCGCGGCGTGGGTTCCGCTCCACGCGAAAGCGCTATCCTTCCGGTTTTGAATTGGATAGGAAGATGGCCGAAACCATCGTGCTGGAACGCGACGGTGCGCGGGCAACCCTGACGCTGAATCGCGCACAGGTCCACAACGCGTTCGACGACGCCTTCATCGCCGAGGCGACGGCCGCGCTGGAAGTGTTGGCGTCCGATCCCGGTGTACGCGTGCTGGTCGTCACGGGTGCGGGCGCGACCTTCTCCGCGGGCGCCGACCTCAACTGGATGCAGCGCATGGCGAAGGCCAGCGCCGATGAAAACCGCGACGACGCGCTGCGACTCGCGAAGCTGCTGCGCACGCTGCAGTTCTTCCCGAAGCCGACCATCGCGCGCGTCAACGGTTCGGCGTATGGCGGCGGTGTCGGCCTCATCGCGTGCTGCGACATCGCGATCGGCGTCGAGGTCGCCAGGTTCGCATTGAGCGAAGTGAAACTGGGCCTCGTGCCGGCGACGATCGCCCCTTATGTCGTGCAGGCGATCGGGCCGCGCCAGGCACGCCGGCTGTTCACCAGCGCCGAAATCTTCGACGCCGCCGAGGCCGCGCGCATCGGGCTGCTGCACCAGTCGGTCGCGACCGACCAACTGGACGAGGCCATCGATCGTCAACTGCATTTTCTCGCCAAGGGCGGCCCGGTCGCGCAGCACGAGGCCAAGCAGCTCGCGGTGCGCAGCGCCGGCATGACCGAGGCATCAGCCGCACGCGTCGACGCGGAAAACGCGGAGCTGATCGCGCGATTGCGCGTATCGTCGGAAGGCCAGCAGGGGCTTGCCGCGTTTCTCGAAAAACATCCACCTGCCTGGATCCGAGGCACACAGCCATGACGGAAAACTCGACGCGACGTCCGGTCATGAACCTCGACGAGGCCCACTACACCGACTTGTCCGCGCTGTCACGGAAGCTGGGCTCGCAATTGCCGGAAGGCCGCTACGGCGGGCGCATGGCGCAACTCGGCCACCTGCTGGGATCGCGCAAGCTCGGTTACAACGTCACCGTGATCGCGCCCGGCAAGCGCGCGTTTCCAAGCCACTGCCACCGCGTCAACGAGGAAATGTTCTTCGTGCTGGAAGGCGCGGGCGAAGTGCGCATCGGCGCAGACGTAACACCGATCCGCACCGGCGATTTCATCGCCTGCCCGCCCGGCGGTCCTGAAACGGCGCACCAGTTGCACAACACCGGCAGCGGGGATTTGAAGGTCCTCGCGGTCAGCACCATGGAATCGCCCGACATCTGCCACTACCCGGTATCCGGCAAGTTCGGCGTACTCGCGGATTTTGGCGTCGATTCGGCTGGCGCGAGGCAAGCGTTCCGCCACATCGGACGCGTGACGGACGCACGCGATTACTGGGAAGGCGAATAGCCGTGCACGCCCAAATCCTCAATCTCGCCGACATCGAGCTGCGGCCCGAAAGCGCCGAACGCGCACCGACTGGTCCGAACGCTGTCCAATACGACATCCGCTGGGGCGAGATCGCGAGCCGCATCGGCGCGCGCAAGCTCGGCTACAACTTGACCGTCGTCGCGCCGGGCAAGCGCAACTGTCCGTTCCACAGCCATCACGCCGAGGAGGAAATGTTCTTCGTCCTCGACGGCGGCGGTGAGTTGCGCTACGGCGACCGGCGCTATCCACTGCGGCGCGGCGACGTGATCGCCTGCCCCGCCGGCGGCCCGGAAACGGCGCACCAGATCATCAACACCGGCGACGTCGAACTTCGTTATTTGGCGGTCAGCACCCTCGCCCCGATCGAAATCTGCGAGTATCCGGATTCCGGAAAGTTCGGTGTGTTCGAAGACCTGCCCGACGCCGCCGGTGGGCGCCACGCGCGCTTCCGCCACCTCGGGAGGCGTGAGGATGCCCGGGACTACTGGGAGGGGGAATAGTGTTCCAGCGCGTATTGATCGCCAATCGCGGCGAGATCGCCTGCCGCGTGATCCGCACCTGCCGGCGGCTCGGCATCCACACGGTCGCGGTGTATTCCGAGGCCGATCGCGACGCCCAACACGTGCGGCAGGCCGACGAGGCGTGGCCGATCGGCGGTCCGCGCCCGGATGAATCCTATTTGCGCGGCGCCGCAATCATCGACGTCGCAAGGAAAGCCGGGGCCGAGGCCATCCATCCCGGCTACGGTTTTCTTTCCGAGAACACCGGCTTTTCGCGCGCCTGCCAGGACGCCGGCATCGTCTTCATCGGCCCCGATCCCGAAAGCATCGAGGCGATGGGCTCGAAAGCCGCCGCCAAACACCTGATGGCCAAACACAGCGTGCCGCTGGTGCCGGGCTACGACGGCGACAACCAGGACAACGATTTCCTCGCCGAACAGGCGCACCGGATCGGCTATCCGCTGCTCTTGAAGCCGTCCATGGGCGGCGGCGGCAAGGGCATGCAGATCGTGCGCTCGGATGCCGACTTTCCGGACGCGCTCGCGGCAGCGCAGCGCGTAGCCAAGGCCTCGTTCGGTGATCCGGCGATGCTGCTGGAACGCTACATCGAACACCCGCGGCACATCGAATTCCAGGTGTTCGGCGATCGCCACGGCAACGTGATCCACGTGGACGAGCGCGAGTGCTCGGGACAGCGGCGCTACCAGAAGGTGCTCGAGGAAACGCCCTCCCCGTTCCTCAACCCCGAGCGTCGCGCCGCGATGGGCGCCGCCGCGGTCGCGGCCGCCAAGGCCGTCAACTACGTCGGCGCGGGCACCGTCGAATTCATCGTGGGGCCTGCGGGCGATTTCCACTTCATGGAAATGAACACGCGCCTGCAGGTCGAGCACGCCATCACCGAAATGACCCACGGCATCGACCTGGTGGAATGGCAACTGCGCGTCGCCAACGGCGAGCCGCTGCCGATCAGCCAGGAACAGGTCCGCTCGCACGGCCACGCGATCGAAGCGCGCCTGTATGCCGAGGATCCCGATCACGGCTTCCTGCCGAGTTCCGGCAAGCTCGTACGCATGCAACTGCCGCAGCCATCACCCCACGTCCGCCTCGACAGTGGCGTTATCGAAGGCGATACCGTCACCATCTTCTACGACCCGATGATCGCCAAGCTGATCGTGTGGGACGTCGACCGGCCGTCGGCGCTGCAGCGGATGCGCGAAGCGCTGGCGGAATGCGAGGTCATCGGCCCGAAGTCAAACGTCGCGTTCCTGGAGCGGCTGGTGCGTCACCCCACGATCATCGAACACCGCATCGACACCGGATATCTCGACCGTCACCTCGACGAGTTCACGAGCGGCGCCGCGGAGCCGGATCCTCAGACGCTGTTCGCGGCAGGTGTCGCGACGTTGCTGAACGACGAGCAGCACGCCACGCGCGCCGACGCCGATCCGCACTCGCCGTGGAGCCGCGCCGACGCGTGGAGGATTGGGCACGCCGGCAAGCGTCTCGTGGCGTTCGCGCTTGGCGATCGCCGCTTCGAAGCGGAAGCCTGGGGCGACGCCGGCAGTTACCGGCTGCAGTGCGGCGACGCGCGATGCACGGTCGAGGGGGCGCGCTGGAACGGACGGCTTCTTTCCGCCCGCTTCGATGGCGAGGCCCGGCGTTTCGCGGTGCAGGCCGACGCATCCCGGGTGATCCTGCATGACGTCGCCGGCGTGCGCTGGCACCTCGCACGCGTAGCCGCGTTCGCGTGGGAAACCAGCGACAGCGCCGGCGGCAACCAGATCGTCGCGCCGATGCC
>JBOHYX010000098.1:0-7945 GCA_050738115.1 Rhodanobacteraceae bacterium | reverse complement strand
GAGCGACCGCACGGCGCTGACGCGCGCGCTGGCCGATACCCGGATCGACGTGCTCGCCACCGATCATGCGCCGCATCTCGCCGAAGAAAAGGCGCGGCCCTACACCCACTGCCCTTCCGGCATTCCGCTGATCCAGTTTGCGCTGCAGTCGGCGCTCGAGGGCGTGTTCCGCGGCGACTTCACGCTGGAGCGCGTCGTGGAAGCCTATGCCCACGCGCCGGCCACGCTGTTCCGCATTCCCGATCGCGGATTCCTGCGCGAGGGTTGTTTTGCCGACCTCGCACTGGTCGATCCCGCCCAACCGCAGACCGTCGCAAAACACGCGATCCTGTCGAAATGCGGCTGGTCGCCGTTCGAGGGCGAGACGTTCCGCACCAGCATCGCGGCCACCTTCGTCAACGGCAATCTCGCCGCGCGCAACGGCAAGGTGCTCGATGCGCCGCCGGGAATGCGCCTCGCGTTCGACAGATAGCGCGCGCCTGCGCGCTCCTACAGCCGGAAATTCCTGCTGGTCTCGGCAACGGCGTCGTGCGGGTGCAGGCTTTCGTGGTGCGCCGCGCGGATGTGGTAGCCGGCCACGCGCGGGTCGGCTTCGAGCGCGGCGCGGATGCGGCGCGCGGCGTCTTCGCAGAACATCAGGTTTTCGGCATTGAGCTGGGCGAACGCCTGCTCGTCCTCACGCTTGACCGCAGTCTGGACCGGCGTCGCAAGCGCAGCCTCGACCGCGCCGATCAGTTCCGGGACCGGCAGGTCGAACCCCGGCGCAAGCTGCACCGTGACCTGCGCGGTGCTGCGCTGGGCATGCGGAGTCGCCGCCATGGCGCGCCCGGAACCCAACCACCCGCGCACCGCACGGTGAGGCACGGCGGCGCCGGCGAAATCCTCATCGAACCGCTGCTGGTTGAGCTGGCGCGAAAGCGCCGCCGATGCCGGACAGGTCGATGAATACGTCACTTCGCAACCGAGCCACACACCGAAATGACCTTCGCGCAGTTCCGCCTCGATGGTCACGGGATAGCTGCGCCAGCCGGCATGCCCGCTGACCAGCGCGCGGCGCTTGAGGAGTTGCGCGTACGCGATGCGCAGGCGCGCACGATCGGACAGCTCCGCGTGCGAGTCGACGAGCGCGTGCAGCAGGCTGCACAGGCCCGCGGGGGTCAACGCCTGCCCCGCGAGCTGCGACTCCAGCGCAAGGTACAGGCGCGACATGTGGATCCCGCGCGCCGCCGGATCGACAAGATTCACGTGCACGGACACGCGCGCGGGCACGGTCAGCGTGTCGCTCTCGTCGTCCACCACGCGCACCGGCAGGTCGATGCCGTCCATGCCCACCCAGTCGAGCGCGCCGCCCGCGGCCGGTTCTGCGGCGCTGGTGACATCGGGCAATCGTGCGGGGTTGGAGGTCGGGGTCATGGACGGGATCTGCTCCGCGCTGTCGCACGCCACATGCGGGCCACGCGCCAGGTTTTCAATGCGCTGCCGAAACCGTGGCCCGGCGTGCGCAGCGCGGCCAGCGGTTCGTCGGCACGCAGCGCGCGCCCAACCGCGTCGAGGTCGTAGCGCGAGGCGACCGCGCGAAACAGGCTCAACGGACCCGGCATCGTAGCGGCGCGCGCCAACGCGCCTTCGAGACCGCCCAGGTGATCGCGCAATGCCGCGCGCCGCGATGGACCATCGCTCGCCAGCGCGTCGAGCGTGATGCCGTGGCGGGCCAGCAGGTTCATCGGCAGCGGCGGACGCCCGCGTTCAATCTCCGCGTGCAGCGCGCGTACGCGGGAAACAATATCCCCAAGCAGTATCACCTCGGCAGCGCGCTGGCTGTCGATCCCGGGACCGAACCACACACGCGTTTCCAGCGCTGCCAGTGCCTCCGCGAACGGCGCCGCCACGACGCGTTGCGCCGCAAAATCCGCGGGGGGCGGCGCGGTGAGCGCGAGGATGGCCGCGTCCACCGGCGCGGTCCAGTACGGCAGCGCAATGGCGCGGATATCGGCATCCGCGAACAACACCTCCGTCAGTGGATGGCGCGGCTGGCCGTCGCGCGCGTGCTGCGCCTCCTCGCGCCACCAGCCGAGCTTCACGGCGGCGACCTGCGGCTCGCGTACGTCACGCCCTGCCTTCAACCATTCCTCCTCCATGGCCGCCAGCGCGCCGTAGCGGACGCGCTCGGCGGGATCCAGGAACATCCACGCGAGCGCCCGTTGCGGGCTTGCCTCGCGCCACCGGTCCAGGTAGCCGTCGAACGCGCTTTCACCCACGCGCCGGATCCAGCAGGCGCGCAAGCTCGGCCGCGCCGGCACTCACCGCATCGGGCCGCCAGTCGCGCGGATCGGCACCGTCGATATAACCCCACGCCGCTGCAACCGTATACAACCCGGCCGCGCGGCCAGCCTCGATGTCGCGCGGATCATCGCCCACGAATACCGATTGCGCCGGCGGGACGCCGGCGACCGCGCACGCGTGCAACACCGGTGCCGGATCGGGCTTGCGCTGCGGCAGGCTGTCGCCGCCCACGACCGCGGCGGCCCGCTCGGCATAGCCAAGCTTCGCCAGCGTCAGCGCCACCAGCGCGCCCACCTTGTTGCTGACCACGCCCCACGCGATCCCGCGCGCTTCCAGCCCGTCCAGCAATTCGTCGATGCCCTCGAACGCGCGCGTATGCGCCATCCCGGTGGCGACGTAGAGTTCCAGAAAACGCGGCAGCAGCCCTTCGACGGCTGCCGGATCGTCACCGAGCGCGCATCGCAGTACCGCGCGCGCGCCGCGCGAAACGGTTTCGCGCACGATCCCGAATGGCGGCACCGCGATGCCGCGTTCACCGCACAGCGCGGCCAGCGCGTCGTGGAGGTCGCGGGCGGAATCGGCGAGCGTGCCATCGAGGTCGAAGAACACTCCGGCCACGGGCTGCGGCAGCGCTCTCATGCAGCGGGTCGGCTCGCGCAAACGAGGTAATTGACGTCCGTGTGCCGCGAGAGTGTTACCTTGCGACTCAATGGGTTATAGGCAATGCCTGACAATTCATCGAGGTCGAGGCCGGAGCGTCGCAACAGCGCCGCGAGTTCGGAAGGTTTGAGGAACTGACGATAATCGTGGGTGCCGCGCGGCAGCAGCCGCGCGACGTATTCCGCACCGATGATCGCTGCGGCAAAACTGACCGGGGTGCGGTTCAGGGTCGACAGGAACAGCTTGCCGCCCGGCTTCAGCAGTGCCGCGAGGTCGGCAACCAGCGACGCCGGATCGGGCACGTGTTCGATGAGTTCCATGCAGCACACCGCGTCGAACGACGCGGCGTCGGTGGCGACGAGGTCGCGTGAACCACTCAGCCGATAGTCGATGGACAGGGTAGACGGGAGCCCGGCATTGGTTTCGTGCAGGTGCAGCCGTGCCACCTCGACGACTTCCGGCGCGAGGTCCACGGCCACGACATCGGCGCCCGCCTTCGCCAGCGCTTCGCTCAGCAGCCCGCCGCCACAGCCGACGTCGGCGACCCGCGCCCCGCGCAAGACGACGCGTTCCGCCACGAACGCCAGCCGCACCGGATTCAGGTCGTGCAGCGGACGGGATTCACCGTCGGGGTCCCACCACCGCGCGGCCAGCTTTCCGAACCGTGCGAGTTCTTCCGGGTCCGCATTGTGCGTGACACTGTTCACTTCGTTCTGACTCTTCAAAAGGCTATTTGTCCGCGAAGAACGCGAAAGACGCAAAGTAACGCGATAAAGCTGTTTACCTGTTTCGATTCTTTTCGCGTTCTTCGCGTTCTTCGCGGACCGCTTTTGCTTTCAGGGCTCATCTCATCGCCGCGATGCGCTCGCGCCACCGCCTGGCCTTGCCGAGAACGCCTGCCACGTCGAAATCGACCAGGCTGCCGTCCGCGAGTTTGCGCTCGCCGTCGATCCATACGTCGCTCACCTGACGGCGCGACGTCGCGTACGCCAGATGCGAGATGACATTGTAGAGCGGTTGGGTCTCGACCTCGTTCATCCGTACCGCAACGAGGTCGGCGCGCTTGCCAACCTCGATCGAGCCGATCCGCGCGTCGAGCTGCATGGCCCTGGCGCCATTCAGGGTCGCCGCACGCAGCGCGAACGCATCCCCGAAAGCCGCCGCATCGCCGGCGACGCCCTTGGCGAGCAACGCCGCAGTGCGCAGCTCGCCGAACATGTCGAGATCGTTGTTGGACGCCGCGCCGTCGGTGCCGAGCGCCAGGTTCACGCCGGCGCGGCGCAGCTTCTCGGCCGGACAGAAGCCCGACGCCAGCTTCAGGTTCGATTCCGGGCAGTGCACGACCGCTACACCCGCGCTTGCGCACAGCCCGATCTCCGCATCGCGCACCTGGGTCATGTGCACGGCGATCAGCCGATCGTTGACAACGCCGAGCTTTTGCAGGCGCTGGATCGGGCGCAAGCCGTGCTCGCGCACGCTGTCTTCGACTTCCCGCGCGGTTTCCATCAGGTGCAGGTGCACCGGCACGTCGAGCTGGTCGGCAAGCGTGCGGATGCGCTCGAACGATGCGTCCGAGACGGTATACGGCGCGTGCGGCGCGAACGCGGTGGACACCAGTGCATCCCCGTGGCATTCGTCATGCACCACCAGCGCGCGATCGAAATATTCGTCGCGCGTCTGCGCCCACGCGGTCGGGAATTCGACGATGGGCAGCCCCACCCGCGCGCGGAAGCCGTGCGCGCGATAGGTCGACACCTGCACGTCCGGAAAGAAATACAGCTCGTTGCAGCAGGTCGTCCCGCCGCGGAGCATTTCAGCGATCGCGAGTTCCACCCCGTCGCGCACGAACTCGGGACCGATGGCCCTCGCCTCGACCGGCCAGATGTGCTCGCGCAGCCACGTCATCAGCGGCAAATCGTCCGCGAGGCCGCGCATCAGCGTCATCGCGTTGTGGGTGTGCGCGTTGACCAGACCCGGAATCAGCACGTGTTCGCGCAGATCCACCTGCTCGCGCGGCGCGTATTTCGCGGCAGCTTCGTGCGTGGGCGCCACGTCGATGATCGCGCCGTCCGCAATCGCGACGGCGTGGTTTTCCAGCACCACGCGGTCGGGCTCGACCGGAACGATCCAGCGGGCGGCGATCAGGAGGTCGATGGATTGCGAAGCGGCCATCATGCTTTTGTAGGAGCGCGCCCAGCGCGCGACCGGTCGCCAGCAAGGCCGGCTCCTACAACGTCATTTGACCCGGCTCACGTATTCACCGGTACGGGTATCGACGCGGATCACCTCGTCCTGGTTCACGAACAGCGGCACCCGCACCGTCGCCCCCGTTTCGAGCTTGGCGGGCTTGCCGCCGCCGCCCGAGGTGTCGCCACGCAGGCCGGGATCGGTTTCGACAATCTTCAGCTCCACGAAATTGGGCGCCAACACCGACAGCGGCGTGCCGTTCCACAGCGTGACGATGCACGCCTCCTCGCCCTTCAGCCATTGTGCCGCATCGGCCACCGCGCTCTTGCCGGCGGTGTGCTGCTCGAAGGTATCGGGTTCCATGAAGTACCAGAACTCGCCGTCGTTGTAGAGGTACTGCATGTTGGTGTCGACCACGTCGGCACCCTCGACGGCGTCGGTCGATTTCATCGTCTTTTCGGTGGTGCGCCCATTCTTGAGGTTGCGGATCCGGATCCGCGTGAACGCCTGGCCCTTACCGGGCTTGATGAAATCCGCGCCGACGATCACGCACGGGTCGCCGTCGACGATGATCTTCAGGCCATTCTTGACATCATTGAGACCATAACTGGCCATGCTGCACGCTCCGTGGACGGGTCGCCACCGGAGACGCCATGACCTCGGCCCGGGGTTGACCTAGAATGAGTGGTTTGCGAGGGTCGCGGCCCGGCGCAGGGTCAGCCATGATAACTGCAATCGACCCATCCACACAGCCGGAAACGCTGCCCAACTGGCGCCGGTCGTTGCGCGAGGCGGTGACCGATCCGCACGAGCTGCTGGCGCTGGTCGGCCTGGCCGGGATGGCCGGCAAGCTGCCCACCGCCGATGCCGGATTTCCGCTCAGGGCGCCGCGCGGCTTCATCAAGCGGATGCGCCACGGCGATCCGGACGATCCGTTGCTGCTGCAGGTGCTCCCGCAACTCGCCGAACTCGACGAAGCAATCGGCTACAGCGACGACGCGGTTGGCGACGGCGAGGCGGTGCGCGCGCACGGCGTCCTGCAGAAATACGAGGGTCGCGCGCTCCTGGTCGCCGCCGGATCCTGTGCGGTCAACTGCCGTTACTGCTTTCGGCGGCATTTTCCCTACGCCGCGGAGCTCGCCGCCGCGCACGCTTGGCGGGAGGCCATCGCCTGC
This sequence comes from Rhodanobacteraceae bacterium, assembly GCA_050738115.1. Taxonomy (GTDB): domain Bacteria; phylum Pseudomonadota; class Gammaproteobacteria; order Xanthomonadales; family Rhodanobacteraceae; genus 66-474. Next base: position 1,640 of record JBOHYX010000098.1, on the reverse strand, counting down.
CTCGCCGCGGATACGTCCATCCGCGAGGTGATCCTCTCCGGCGGCGACCCACTGGTGCTCTCGACACAAAAATTGACAGAGCTCACCGATGCACTGCGCGGGCTGCGCCACGTCATCCGGCTGCGCATCCATTCGCGCTTGCCCATCGTATTGCCGGAACGCATCGACACGGGGTTCTGCGAGTGGCTCGCGAGCCTGCCGCTGCAGCGCGTGGTGGTGCTGCACGCGAACCACCCCGATGAGCTGGATGCCACGGTCGGCGCGGCTTGCGCCCGTCTGCGCGAAGCGGGCGCGACCCTGCTGAACCAGTCGGTGCTGCTGCGTCGCGTCAACGATGATGCGGGAGTTCTGGCCGCGCTCTCCGAACGCCTGTTCGAGTTCGGCGTGCTTCCCTATTACCTCCACCAGCTCGATCGCGTGCGCGGCACCGCCCATTTCGAGGTGCCGGATGCGCGTGCCCGCGCACTCGTCGACCTATTGCGCGGGCGCCTTCCCGGTTATCTTGTACCGCGGTTGGTACGGGAGGTTCCCGGCGAAAGCGCCAAGCGGCCGGTCTGACGGCGGCCATTGGCAGCGCCAACGCTTATCGGATACAAAAGCAGGCATGGAGACGATCACCGTGATGACGTGGGTGGGCACGCGCACAAACCACGCCGGCTCCGAAAGGGCTTGTCCGGACGGCCGGCCCCCCCATGTCGCTGCGGGCCGCACGCGATCCAGGGCCGGCAATGTCGCCTGAACCCATCACCAGGCTGATCATCGCCGCGGATCAGGCCGAGGACGCCGAGCAGGTCATCAGCGTGCTGCGCAACGACGGGATCGCGCTGCGCCCGCAGCGCATATCGACCGAGGAAGAACTGGCGGCAACGCTCGAATCGTCCACGCCGGACATGGTGCTGGCTGATACCTCGTGCCGGGACATTTCGCTCGGGGCCATCGCCAAGGCGCTGAACGGGACCGGCAAGGACGTCGCCCTGCTCGCGCTCACCGATCGCCTGACCGACGACCTGGTCGCTGCGATCATCGCGCACGCCAGCATCCGCGGGATCGCGCTGCGCAACCACCACGACCAGCTCCAGGCCGTGGTAAGGCGCGAGCTGGACGCGCTGTACACGCGCCGCAGCGTCCGCCAGCTCGAAGCGGCCCTGCGCGAATCCGAGCGCCGCTGCGATGCGCTGCTGGACTCCTCACGCGACCCCATCGCCTACATCCACGAAGGCACCCACGTCCGCGCCAACAACGCCTATCTCGAAATGTTCGGCTTCGAGAGTTTGGAGGACGTGGAAGGCGTGACCATCCTCGATCTCGTGGCGCCGCAGCACACCGCGGACTTCCGGGATCTGCTGAAGCGCCTTGCGCGGGGCGAGAAGCCGCCGCCGCGGCTCGATTTGGCGGCACGGCGCGCCGACGGCTCCACGTTCGATGCCGTCATCGAATTTTCCACCGCGAGCTACGAGGGCGAGCCGTGCCAGCAGGTGGTGTTCCGCCTGCCAGCCACCAACTCCGACGCCGAACAGGAACTGCGTCGCCTCAAGACCCAGGACGCGGTCACCGGGCTGACCAATCGCGGCCAGTTCCTGGAGCTCATCGACGAGGCCGTCGCCCGCGCGATCGGCGGCACCATCGACCAGGCCCTGCTG
>JBOHYX010000097.1:0-7967 GCA_050738115.1 Rhodanobacteraceae bacterium | reverse complement strand
GGGGTGGTCGTAGAACAGGAATTCCTCGACCGGACCGGGATGCATCTTGCGGTATTCGGACAGTTGCACGGCCGCCTGCGCGAAGCCATCGGGTTGGCGCGCGGCGTTCAGGCCGAAGGCGACGGCTTCGGCTTCCATCGTGCGGGTGATGGTGTTGGTCATCGGCGTGATGGCGAACATGAAGATCGCGAACAATGCGGCGAGCAACGGCAGCCCGGCTACGTCGCCGATGCCGCGAACGCCCCAGCGTTCGCCCCAGTGGCGCTCCGCCCAGTCGAAGCCCCAGCACACGAAAGCGAAGGCGAGCACGGTGACGATGCCGAAGAACGCGATGCCCTTGTAGACATGGTTCAGCACGTAGTGGCCCATCTCGTGGCCCAGCACGGCCTTCACCTCCGCGGGCGAACTGCGGTTCAGGAGGTTGTCGTTGAGGCTGATGCGGGTGGTGCCGAACATGCCGCTGGCGTTGGCGCTGATGCGTTTCCTTCCAGCGTTTCACCCCGCTCCGTTGCCGACGTACTGACGGACCGGTTCACCACGCATCTCTTCCACCTCGAACGCGTGGCCCGCGGGCGCGTCCGCCAACCGCTCAGGTCTTTTCGGGCGCCGGCACGAAGAAGATTTCCCGCACTTCGACCGGCATGCGACACGCCTTGACACCCTTGCGCGCCCATTCCAGCGCGTCGTCGAGGCTTGCGGTTTCGATAATCCAGAGTCCGCCGAGCAGTTCCTTCGTCTCGAGGTACGGACCATCGGTGATGCGCACTTCCCCATCGGGTTTGGCCCGAAGCGTGTGGGCCGCGCCCAGGCCTCCGGCGAATCGCCGGACACCCGCCGCAATCATTTCGCGATTGAGCGCGTGGATCTCCTCCACCATCGCTTCGTCCTGTGTCGACGGGTCGAAATCAGCGGGAAGGTATCCAGCGATCAGATAGTGCGGCATGTTCGTCTCCGTGAGCGGTCTTCGAAGCGGCCTGCTGGCCGCCATCACTGTGGCAACGAACGAACGTGTCGGAAATCGACAAGCCTGCAGAATCGCCAGTGTGCTGATCCGCTCCCTCACCCCATCCATCTCCACTAACGATGAAGCCGTTGGGGGAGAGGGGTTGGCCGCCTCGCTCGGAGGGATTCACAGCCTCGGTCACACCGCCGCACGCGCAGTGCGGCACGCCGCACATTGCGCGGGGAGGCGCGCCAGCAGTTCCAGCGCCTCGCCAGTGTCGCGATCCTGCAGGGTTGCGCGAGCGCGCACGCCGGCGACGTCCAGGTGCACGGTCGTGAGTCCGAGGCGTCGCTGGACGGGCCCTTCGGTGGCGCGAATGCTCTGCAGCTTGGCCAGCGGCACCCACGTCGTCGTTGCGTCGAGGCGCCCGCGGCGCGCTGCGATGTACCGATCGCTCTCGCCGATGGCGAGCAGGCGCTTGCTGAGCGGCGCTTTCCACATGGCGCGCCTTGGTGCCTGCAGTGAACATTCCGGCGCGCCCGGCGCCACGTTCGCGATGATCGCCATGCCGGCTTCGAGCGGTCCGACGGCAAGCAACGGACGCGATACCTGGCCTTCCGCGCGGTTTTCCTTTTTCACCTTGCCACCGGCAACCTCCACTTCGACGCGGCACCAGCCGAAGCGGCGCCACAACAGCGGCTGGCGCAGGCGCACGAGCTGGATGCGGTCGCGACTGATCGTTTCCGATGTCGTTTGCACCAGGCCCGAGCGCAACTGGAAACCCGCGTCCGTGGCGTGGATGGTGAGCCTGTAATCACCATTGAAGCGCCTCCACAACGCAGCGGCGAGTCCGATGATCGGCCAAACGCCACCCGCTGTGATGACCCTGGCCGCCGAGGGAAACATCGCGAGCCCGATGGCGAACGCCACGCACACGATCACCGCAACAAGACCCACACCGGCCGTGAGCGTGCCAAGGATGAGCCGGACGCCGTCGGTGACCACCAGCGGTTCGCCCGTGCCCAAACCCTGTGCCGTGGCGGCGTCGTAGGCTGTCGCCGGGGTCAATCCGGGAGCGTGCGCGGTTGCATCCAGGGCTTCGCGCTCGGCCCGCGCGATGTCGAGCAGTTCGTCGCGTAACCGGGTGGCGTGCGCGAGCGTCAGGCACGCCAGCCGCCCGGTATCCCCGCCACCGGTCGCCATCCGAAGGTGCAGCTCGGCCAAGCCCAGGATGCGCGCAAGCCCGCTCTGCGCGATGTCGATGGCCTGCACGCGGCTCAACGGGTAGCGACTGGAACTGCGATTGATGAGGCCGCTTTCGATGTGCAGGACACCGTCCACCAGGCGCCACCGCGTCACCAGCCACGAGACAATCCCAAGGACGAGCGCAACGCCGATGGCGATCAGATCCCAGCGATGGTCGCCATGGGACCGTTGGCTGCCCACGAGCCCCGCGAAAATGACGACGGCGACGGAAATCAGGTGTCGGCCGGCACGCACGACCGGTGAAAGGGGGTGCAGGCGCTGCCACGGCGTGGTCGCGTGGGAATCGACGTCGGCCGCCGGCGCGCTCCGGGCACTCATAGACCCGCCGCGCGCGCCTCGCCGAGCCTGCTCAGGGCATCGCGCAGGCGCTGCGCTTCCTCGCGGCTGAGACCCGGGATCACGGCATCGCTCGCGGCCGCCGCCGTGTGCATGTGGAGCGTACTCAGGCCGAAAAATCGCTCGAACGGACCCGCGACGACATCGACGAACTGCATGCGCCCGTACGGCACCACCGAAAGCCGCCGCACCATCAGGCCATGCGCGACCATCAGATCATCGTCGCGTTCCATGTACTGCCACGAATGGACGCGACGACGCAGCGCACGCAACGCGACCAATGCCACGCAGAACACGACGGCCGCGGCGACGAGTCCCCACCACCACACGGTGTGGGTGCCAACCGTGACGCCCGCCGCGATGATGGCGATCGCCGCAACGATGCCGCCCTGGACGCGCCGCATGCGCCATAGCTGTGGCGAGGGACGGAGCCACGCCTTGCCTGCTTCGAAGTCGTTCAGGGTAGCCATGGCTCTCGGATCACAAAGCGTTGAGGGGAACAGTTTGCGGGGGAAAGGGGAGGGCCATCGAACGAAAAACTAGATTCCGGGTTCTGCCCGCGATGGATCTGCGGGCAGCCCCGGAATGACGATGTTCTGTAACTCACGAAGTAGAAATGGAATTACGGGCCGACGGACCGGAACGACATTGTGACCGCTTCCGCCACGCGGATCCCATCGACCGCCGCGGAAAGAATCCCTCCGGCGTAGCCGGCGCCTTCGCCGGCCGGGTACAGGCCGGGGGTGTTGAGGCTTTGCAAGGTCTCTGCTTCGCGGCGGATTCGGATGGGGGATGAAGTGCGGGTTTCGACGCCGGTGAGGATGGCGTCGGGCAGCGCGTAGCCGCGAACCCGGCGCGCGAAGATCGGGATGGCGGCGCGGATCGCGGCGATGGCGTAGGCGGGCAGGGCGGCGGAAAGGTCGGTCAGGCGTACGCCGGGCTGGTAGGAAGGGATGACATCGCCGAGTGCTTTGGTCGCGCGACCCGCCAGGAAGTCTTCGACGCGTTGCGCCGGTGCGTTGTAATCGCCGCCGCCCAGTTCGAAGGCGTGCGTTTCCCAATGCCGTTGCAGTGCGACGCCGGCCAAGGGGCCCTCGCCAAAGGCCGCATAGTCGGCGGGCGTGATGTCGCACACCAGCGCGGCGTTGGCGTTGCGCTCGTTGCGGGAATATTGGCTCATGCCGTTGGTCACCACGCGGCGGGCTTCGCTGGTCGCGGCCACCACGGTGCCGCCGGGACACATGCAGAAACTGTAAACCGAGCGGCCGTCGTCACCGTGATGGACCAGGTGATAGTCGGCCGCGCCGAGTAGCGGGTGGCCGGCCTGCGGACCGAAGCGCGCGCGGTCGATCAGCGATTGCGGGTGCTCGATGCGGAAACCGATCGAGAACGGCTTGGGTTCGAGGTACACATCGCGCGCGTGCAGCATCGCAAACGTGTCGCGGGCGCTGTGGCCGGGCGCCAGCAGGACGTGGTCGCTGCGCAGCGTTTCCCCGCCCGCAAGGACGACGCCACGCAGCCGGCGTTCGCCCAGCGCGCCGGTTTCGATCAAGAGGTCGTCTACGCGCTGGCCGAAACGGATTTCGCCGCCGAGCGCCGTGATCCGCGCGCGCAGCTTTTCGACCACGCCGACCAGACGGAAAGTGCCGATGTGCGGCTTGCTGAGGTAGAGGATTTCTTCCGGTGCGCCGGCGTCCACGAATTCCTTGAGCACCTTGCGGTCGTAGTGTTTCGCATCGTGGATGCCACTGTGCAGCTTGCCGTCGGAAAACGTGCCGGCACCGCCCTCGCCAAACTGCACGTTGGAATCCTCGTGCAGGTGGCGTTTGCGCCACAGGTCCCAGGTGTCGTGGGTGCGCTCGCGCACCGCCTTGCCTCGCTCCAGCACGATGGGTGTGAGGCCTGCTTCGGCAAGGATGAGTGCCGCAAAGATGCCGCAGGGCCCGAAGCCGATGACGATCGGGCGGTGGCTTGGTCGTCGGGTCGCGCGTGCGATCGGGTGATAGCGCGTGTCGGGTGTGATCTGCATGTCGCGGTCGTTTGCGTGACGCGCCAGCAGCGCGGCTTCGTCCGCGACGTCCAGCTCCAGCGTATAGATCAGCGCGATCGCTCCGCGCTTGCGCGCGTCGTAACCGCGGCGGAATACCGTGAACTTGTGCAAGGCATCGGCCGGGATGCCAAGCCGCGCGCAAATGGCAGCCGGCAATGCGTCGGCCGCGTGGTCCAATGGCAGCTTGACGTTGGCGAGGCGCAGCATGCGTGTCCAACAATAACGGGCGCAAGGCGAACTTGAGATCGTCGTCCAGTCATCCGGAAATGTCTTCCGGCGAAGCGGTGGAAGCGTTGATCGACGAGGGCACGCGGCTGGTCTTGGATATCTGGCCGGTTGAGGATCGCGGTACTGCCGGCCGTCGCCTTTCGCGACCTGCGAAGCTCGCGTCCGTCCCCGGCGTCGCGATGACCGGACGCAGCGCGTTACCATGGCCGGATCAGCTTTATGGCGGCGCATCGCAGTGGTGCTGCCGCATGTTTTTCGCTGGATTGGAGAGCAAGCGCGATGAAGCACGAAGCAGCCAGCATCCGCACCCGCGACGGACAATGCTCGGCGCACGTTTTTACGCCCGATGGCGCGGGCGCGTGGCCGGCGGTGATCGTGTACATGGACGCGTTCGGCATCCGCCCGGTGTTGATGCAACTGGGTGAGCGCCTTGCCAGCGGCGGTTACGTGGTGCTGGTGCCGGATCTGTTCTATCGCTACGGCGCATATGGTCCGCTGGATCCGAAAGAAGCGTTCGCCGGGGATTTTCGCGCGATGGTCGGGCCGCTGATGGCGACCACGGACAACCGCAAGGCTGCGCTGGATACCGAAGCGTTCCTTGCGTACCTCGACACGCGCGCCGACGTGGCCGGCAGCAAGGTCGGCACCGTCGGCTTCTGCATGGGTGGTGGCATGGCGATCACTGTGGCAGGAACGTATCCCGATCGCGTTGCGGCCGCGATCAGCTTCCACGGCGGCCGCCTCGCCACCGACGATCCGACCAGCCCGCACTTGCTGGCAGCGAAGATTCGCGCGGAGTTGTACGTCGCGGTTGCCGACAACGACCGCAGTTGTCCGCCGGAAATGGTCGAGCGCTTCAGGCAGGCACTGGATGAGGCCGGCGTGCGTTACCGCTGCGAGGTCTACCCCGGCGCTTCGCACGGCTGGATGAAGCCCGACTTCCCGGTTTACGACGCGGTGGCGGCGGAACGCGGCTGGTCCGAAATGTTCGCGCTGTTCGACCGCGCGCTGAGAGGCAAAGGTCTTGCTTGAAGACGGCGTCATGTTCGCGCAGTCTCGTACTTTTCAAGATGGCCCATTGTCGCGGGGCCGGTGCGCCGGCCGGGTTGACGGGGGTGCGCTGTCGCATACGCTGGAACGAATGCGGCCATTGCATGCAATTCCGCTGACATGAACCATCCCCCGCCATCGCTGCGCCCGCGCACGGGCAGCCGTTGGTCGCGGTGAACGAGGCCGTGACCCGGAACTGTTCGACGCGTGGTTCGAATCCGCCGGGTCATTACAGACATGAAAAAACCCGCCGAAGCGGGCTTTTTCACACGCTTGTGAAGGAGGCTTACGCCACCTGCACCTGGTCCGCCTGCATGCCCTTCGGGCCCTTGACGGCGATGAAGGTCACCTTCTGGCCTTCCTGCAGCGACTTGAAGCCGTCGCCCTGGATGGCGCGGAAGTGGACGAACAGGTCGTCACCGCTTTCCGGGGTAATGAAGCCGAAACCCTTGGCATCGTTGAACCATTTGACTGTACCGCTTTGGCGATCCGCCATGACACTTGACCTTTGAAAACTGTGGATGAGTTGCGGCGTGGAGTAAGGCGAATTCGCCGGAAAGTACGCAGTGCATCCGGATGTGCCTCAAGCGCCGCCGGACAAGTGTACCGGAGAAAACGGGTTTCAGGTTGCACTTTCTGCGTCTGGCTCGTGCTTCGGCGGCCCGCCGATTCCCGTGGGCCCGACCCGGCGGCCGAGTTGGGACTCGATCGTGGCCCCCTCGTCCCAACCGTCTGCCCCGCGGACAAGCGCTCCCGCGGCCAGCCTTGACCATCACCGGCAACACCGCGCGCGTGATGGGCATCGGCGAGCGGACGTTGACCCTGAAAATCCGCACGGGCAGGTCTGCGCGGAGGAGGGGCGGCTCGCCGGGCGCGCTAACCGCACGCGCGAAGGGCAACCGACGGCCGTGGCTCGTCCATGGCGAGTTGGCCCTGCACCTCGTTGATGGATGCGCGAATGCGGCGGGTGAACGCGGATTCGCTGTGGTGCAGGAGCAGTAGATGCTCGGTGGCGCGAGTCATTGCGACGTACAGCAGCCGCGCTTCTTCCGATTCGTCGTCGTTGGCCCGTGGCAATGCGCCGAGGCCGGGAATGATCACATACGGGAATTCCAGTCCCTTGCTGGAGTGCATGGTCAGCAGCTTGACCGTGTCGCCGTCCGCGAACAGGTCCTGCTTGCCGGTTCCTTTCGCCTGGCTGCACGGAATCCCGGCGGCGGCCAGCGCCTTCACCAGCTCATCGCCTTCCCATTGGTTGCGGTAGATCACCGCCATGTCGTGCCATGGCCGGCCGTGTGACCGCTCATCCTGCACCGCCTCGATCAGGAGGCGGATTTCGTCGCGGGCGTCGGCCGCACGCGCAAGCTCCGGTACCGGACCGCGGCGCCCGGCGCTCTCGGGAGCGACCAGCGGGATGCCGTCGTCGTCATCCGTCCGCTCGGTCAGGAGGTCGTGTGCGAACGTCCGCGCAAGCGAGAGGATTTCCAGCGTGTTGCGGTAGTTGAGGCGCAGGATCGCGGTGCGCCCCTGGGCCTGGACGCCGAGGCTCTTCCAGGTAGTCTTTCGGCGCCCGGCGTGTCCGTAGATGTTCTGTGCATCGTCGTACAGGATCAGCAGCGAGTTGGTCGCGGGGTCGACCATCTGCACGATCAGCCTGTACCAGTCGGGTTCGAAGTCGTGGCCCTCGTCGATCAGGACCGCGCCGTACTGGAATCGCGGTATCTGGCCGCGCTCGACGCCTGCAATCACCCGTTCGACGAGCTGATCGCTGTAGTCCCTGGCGCCGTCCGGCGGCAGTTGCACGTGGTACGTCACCAGCATCCGGCGACACCACTTGTGGAAGTTGCAGACCTGCACCTTGTCCGCGATCCGGCGCGATGCCATCAATCGTTCAAGCCGCGCGGCAAGCGTCTTGTTGTAGCACAGCACCAGGATCGGTTTGTGCAGCGCACGCGCGAGGTGCACCGCGCGGAAGCCGAGGATCATGGTCTTGCCCGATCCGGCTACGCCGTGGATGATCCGATGTTCGCTGCCCAGTGAACGCGCGAGCGACTCCTGCTGTTTGTCCATGACCTTGATGAGGTCCGGGATCGA
>JBOHYX010000096.1:0-8008 GCA_050738115.1 Rhodanobacteraceae bacterium | reverse complement strand
CCGAAGAGCCGGAAGGCGCCGCGGAGCTGGTGCTGGTGGACAACCCGCCGCAGCGTCCGCACGGTGATTTCGGAATCGATGCCGCGGGAAAGTTGCTGCCGTTCGCGGATTTGCCGGGTGCCATGCGCGCGCTGACCTTCGCGGGCATTGGCGTGTACCGGCCGGAAATCCTGCGCGACTGGCGAGCGATCATCGGCGTCACGGAGGGCACGCGGGCCACGCCGCCACGCTTTTCCCTGACGCCCCTGCTGCGCGCTGCGATCGGCCGCGGTGCGGTCGCCTGGCAGCACCACCAAGGCTTCTGGACCGACGTCGGCACGCCCGAGCGGCTGGCCGAACTGGACGCGCGCTGCAACGGGCATTTGTAGGAGCGCGCCTCGCGCGCGACCGGGACTCCAACGTACAGCACGGACACGGTCGCGGGCAGGGCCCGCTCCTACAACACATGCTCGCGCAGCAAGCCGCGCAGGAACGGGATCGTGATGCGCCGCTGCGCGGCCAGCGACGCCCGGTCGAGGCGCTGCAGCAGCGCGACCAGTGATGCCGCGTCGCGCGGCTGCCGCGCGAACCACCAATCCAGCACCTCGTCGTCGAGGCGCAAACCCATCCGGCCCGCGAGCAGGCGCAACATCGCGCGGCCGCCGGCATCGTCGAGCGGCCGCAGCGCGTGCTGCGCGCACTTCGCCAGGCGCGAGACCAGATCGGGCAACCCGATGCCAAGCTCCGTGGGGGGCGCGCTGGCCGCAAACAGCACCCGCGCGTTCGCATCCCGGGCGCGGTTGTACGAGGCGAACAGCGCCTGTTCGGCGTCGCGATCGCCGGCGGCGGCCTGCACGTCGTCGATCGCCAGCAGCCCATCGATTTCGAGCCCGGCGAGCGCCTCGGCGCGAGGCGCCGGCACCCGCCCCAACGCCACGTAGCGCGCGCCATGACCAGCGTCCAGCACAGCGCGGCACGCACCGATCAGCAGGTGGCTCTTGCCGGTACCCGCGCTGCCGTGCAGGTACAGCCATCCGCCACCTTCGCCACGCGCGACAGCGGACACCGCGCGCAGCGCGCCCGCGTTGGCGCCGGGCCAGAACGCCTCGAGGCGCTGGTGTGGCGGCCAGCGCAGGTCCAGCGGGAACTGCCGGATCATGGGTTCATTCTGCCGAACGTCCCCGACGTTCGAGTTCGCGCCGCGCCAGTCGACCCCAGCGCAGCACGTAATCGAGACCACTGGAGGCGGTCAGTACCGTCACGATCCACACCGGCCACGCGATCGGGAAGTGCCAGTCGAACCCGTGATCAGCCAGCACCAGCAGGATGAAACCGATCTGCGCGACGGTGGTGGTCTTCGAAACCCAGCTCGGGCGCGCCTTGAAATTGTGCAGCACGCGATGCCACGCCAGGACGCCCACCGCGATCACGGCGTCGCGCGCCACGACGAGCACGACCAGCCAGCGCGGTACCTCGTGCAGCCAGCCAAGCACCAGCATGCAGCCGACCAGCATCAGCTTGTCGGCAACCGGATCGAGGATCGACCCCAGCCGGCTCTGCCATTGGAATCGCCGCGCCAGGTACCCGTCCACGCCATCCGACACACCCGCGACGACCGCGAGCCCCAACGCGGCCTGGTAGCGGCCGGCCAGGATCGCGCCGAGCAACGGCGCCACCAGCACGATGCGCAGTGCGGAGATCAGGTTGGGCAATTGCCGCAACGGATGATTGCGGGCGCGGCTGGCGGCAGGAATTCGATCGCTCACGTGGCTGGAACGTTCAGGGCACCCACTGCACCGAGGCATTGGCGCCCGCGTGTGGCTGCGGCGCCGGCGCAAGGTGTCCCGTCGGGCCGCCCAGGTTGGCGATGACCGTCGCCAGCGGCTGGTCGAAGGTCAATTGCAGCAACACGCCCTCGCCATCCGCCTCGATGGGCGTGACATTGCTCAGGTCCGGATCGCCGCGCAGCGTCGACAGCAGACTCGCAAACGCGTGGCTGTTGGCGACGCCGCCGACCCACAGCGTGCCGCTGCCGCCCTGCGCGGCCGGTGCCGCCGCGCTCATTCCCGATGCGGGTGTCGCAGTCCCCGCGATCGTGCCCGCGCCAGTGGTAGCGGCCTGATTGAGCAGGCGGGTGACCGCACCGGGATCGAACTCGACCTGCAGTTCCAGGCCGGCGCCGGACGCCGCGCGGCGGTAATGGAACGTGCGCACGTAGCCCGGTGCCTGCGCCAGCACGTCGGGACCCGCGGTGAAGCCGAGCGAAACCTGCTGCAGCACCTGCGCCAGCGCCGCGCCGATCGCGGCGTTGCGTTGCGCGCCGCTGGTGCCCGCGACCGGCACCGTGGCGGAATAGGGATTGGCGGGCGCCGCCGAGGTTGGCGGGGCCGCGCTCGTCGCAGCCGGCGAAGTGACCTGCGCCGACACGGCCATCGCCACACCGAATGCCAGCAGCAACGCCAACAGCACTCGCATCATGGCCTGCACCTCCTGCGAAAACGTGCACCAGTCTGCCGAATCAGGGCGCCAGCGTCTATCATGGCCGATCCAGTCGACCGAGGCCGGCCGAACCCGTGAATTCCCGAGACGAAGCCCTGTCCTATCGCGCGGCGGGCGTGGACATCGACGCCGGCAACGCGGTGGTCGAACGCATCAAGCCACTGGTCGCCAAAACCCTCCGCCCGGAGGTGATCGGCGGCCTCGGCGGCTTCGGCGCGCTGTTCGACCTTTCGCACAAGTATCGCGAACCGGTGCTCGTTTCCGGCACCGACGGCGTCGGCACCAAACTGAAGCTCGCGCAGCAGTTGCACCGCCACGACACCATCGGCATCGACCTCGTTGGCATGAACGTCAACGACGTGCTGGTGCAGGGCGCGGAGCCGCTGTTCTTCCTCGACTACTTCGCGACCGGCAAGCTCGACGTCGATACCACCGTCGCGGTGGTGGGTGGCATCGCACGAGGCTGCGAACTCGCAGGTTGCGCGCTCATCGGCGGCGAGACGGCCGAAATGCCGGACATGTATCCGCCGGGCGAGTACGACCTTGCGGGATTCAACGTCGGTGCCGTGGAAAAATCCGCGATCATCGACGGCAGCCGCATCCGTGCCGGCGACGTGATCCTCGGTGTCGCCTCGAGCGGCCCGCATTCGAACGGCTTTTCGCTGATCCGCAGGATCGTGGAGCGCGTACGTTCCCCATTCGACCTCAAGCTCGACGATGGCCAGACGCTCGCCGATGCGCTGATGACCCCGACCACCATCTACGTCAAACCCATCCTCCAACTGCTGAGGGATTTCCAGAATCGCAGCGGTTCCCGAGTCCCGAACCCCGAGTCCCGAGTCCCGGTTGTTCACGGCATGGCCCACATCACCGGCGGCGGGCTGGTCGAGAACATCATCCGCGTGGTGCCGGATGGGCTTGGTCTCGCAATCGATGCATCCGCGTGGAAGCCGCCGGCGGTGTTCGACTGGCTGCAGCGCGAAGGCAAGATCGCGCGCGAAGAAATGTGGCGCACCTTCAACTGCGGGATCGGCTTCACCCTGATCCTCGCGCCCCACGACGTGGACGCCGTGAAAGGCGCGCTTGCCGAATCGAACCTCGCAGCGTGGCCGATCGGTGAAGTCGTGGCCACGTCGGATCGAACGCGCGTCCGCATTGCATGACCGCGCAACCCGAGTCCCGAGTCCCGAGTCCCGAGTCCCGGCTCCTCCCCATCGCCGTCCTCGCTTCCGGCCGCGGCAGCAACCTCGCGGCGCTGATCGATGCGAGGGACGCCGGGACACTGCCGATCACATTCGCGCTGGTCGCTGGCGACAAGGCCGACGCGCCCGCGTTGCGCAACGCCGAGGCGCACGGCATCCCAACGCTCGCGCTCGCGCCGAGATCGTTCCCCTCACGGCGCGCGTTCGACGAGGCGCTGTTTGCCCACGTGGCCGCCAGCGGCGCGCAACTGGTGGTGCTCGCCGGCTACATGCGCATCATCGATCCGGAAGTGGTCGCGGCATGGACCGGCCGGATGATCAACATCCACCCTTCCCTCCTGCCGAAGTACCGCGGCCTGCACACCCACCGTCGCGCGCTCGCGGCGAGCGACCTCGAACACGGCGTCAGCGTGCACTTCGTCAGCGCCGAACTCGACGGCGGCCCGGTGATCGCGCAGACGCGGATCGACGTGCGGCCCGGTGACAGCGAGGACACGCTGGCGGAACGGCTGCTGGCGCACGAACACACCTTGCTGGTGGCCTGCGTGGACGCGATCGCGCGCGGCCGCGTGCGGGTGCGCGATGACCGGGTGTGGTTCGAGAACGAGCCGCTGCAGGCGCCGCTGCGGCTCGATACGGCTGCCCGCCTGACGGCCGCGTGAGCCTGCGTTCAGCCGACGCGCGGCAGGCTCTTCACCGCTCATCCACACGACCGCGCGCCATGCAGCACGTTCACGGGTTTCGCTTCGTTCTCGCCGCCGCCCTGGCAGCGACATGCATGACTGCGACTGCGGCCGCGCCGCCCGTGCCCGCGTTCACTGCCCGCTATCGACTTACGCAGAGCGGCGCGCTGATCGGCGATGCGACGCTCACGCTCGCGCGCGGACCCGGCGATTCGTGGACGTTCACCACCCGCAGCAAGGGCACGGCGGGCCTGGCGGCGGCGCTCGGCGCCAGCATCCGCGAAACCTCGACCTTCACGTGGGCGGGTGATCTGCCGCAGTGCGAGCGTTACCAATACACGCTCGACAGTGCACTCAAGAGCAGCCGACGCTCCATGCGTTGCAACTGGACCCACCACACCATCCAGGTCGACGACAAGGGTTCCCACACCTTCGCGGCGGTACCCGGGACGCTCGAGCGCCACACCGTACCGCTGGCGATCGCGGCCGGCCTCGCAGCGGGCAAATCCGATTTCGCGCTGCCGGTGGCGGTGCTGGACCGGGTTGAAATTCAGCACTTCAAGGCGCAGGCGAAGCAGAACGTAAGCGTGCCCGCCGGCACCTTCGACGCGACGCCGGTCGCCCGCACCGGCGATGGCGGCGATTTCGAGGCGTGGTTCGCGCCAGCCAGACTGCCCGTACCGATCAAGATCGAACAGCGCGGCAAGGGCGCGTTCTCGCTCGAACTCGAAAGCTGGTCGAGGCGTTGAAGACCGGCCCGCATCGGCCGGACCGCAAACAGCACCGCAGCGGAATGCCATCGGCGCCGTATTGGGCCTGCGGACGCTCTGATATTGCTGGTCATTCCGGGGGCGCCGCGGCTCCATCGCGGCGCAACCCGGAAGCCATAGGCCCCTGTTCGAGGCCCGAAGAGCTGGATTCCGGGTTCTCGCGCCGGTAGAGCTGGCGCGAGCCCCGGAATGACTATGGACAATTGTGGCGATTGACTCGGGCGCAGCAGGATCAGTTCGGCAGCCGCCGGATATGCGCGCCAAGGCCGCCAAGTTTTTCCTCGATGTTCTCGTAGCCGCGGTCGATGTGGTAAATGCGGTCGACGGTGGTTTCGCCCTCGGCCACCAGTCCGGCCAGGACCAGCGACGCCGACGCACGCAGGTCGGTCGCCATGAGTTGCGCGCCGGACATCCGTGGCACGCCACGCACGATGGCGGTGTTGCCCTCGACCTTGATGTCCGCACCGAGGCGATGCAGTTCCTGCACGTGCATGAAGCGGTTCTCGAACACCGTTTCGGTGATCACGCCGGTTCCCTCGGCGACGCAATTGAGCGCGGTGAACTGCGCCTGCATGTCGGTCGGGAAGGCCGGGTACGGCGCGGTGGTGACGTCCACCGCGCGCGGCCGGTGGCCGCGCATGTCGAGATCGATGGTGTGGTCTTCGCAGTTGATGTGCGCGCCGGCATCCTCGAGCTTCAGCAGCACCGACTTCAGAAGGTCGGGACGCGTGCGCTTGGCGCGCACGTGACCGCCCGTGATCGCACCGGCCACCAGGAACGTGCCGGTCTCGATACGGTCCGGCAGCACGTTGTATTCGGTTCCGTGCAGGCGCTCGACGCCGTCGATCACGAGCTGCGTGGTGCCGATGCCGCCGATCTTCGCGCCCATGCTGTTGAGGCAATGCGCGAGGTCGCACACCTCGGGTTCCTCGGCGGCGTTCTCGATCACGGTGGTGCCCTCGGCGAGTGCCGCGGCCATCATGATGTTCTCGGTGCCGGTCACCGTCACCATGTCCATCGCGATGCGCGTGCCCTTGAGGCGCCCGGCGCGCGCCTTGATGTAGCCGTTCTCGACGCTGATGTCGGCGCCGAGCGCGCGCAGCCCCTTGATGTGCTGGTCGACAGGGCGCGAGCCGATCGCGCAGCCGCCCGGCAACGACACCTCGGCCTGCCCGTACTTGGCGAGCAATGGCCCCAGCACCACGATCGCGGCGCGCATGGTTTTCACCAGTTCGTACGGGGCGAAGAAGCGGTCCGTCGAGCGTGGATCCACGCGAATCCGCATGTGCTCGTCGACCACCAGCTCGGCGCCCATCTGGCCGAGCAGTTCCATGGTGGTCGTGACGTCGTGCAGGTGCGGCACGTTGCCGACGGTGACCGGCTCGTCGGCCAGCAGGCAGGACGCGAGGATCGGCAGCACCGCATTCTTGGCGCCCGAAATCCAGACGTCTCCCTGCAGCGGTTGGCCGCCGGTGACCACGATGCGCGGCATCAGGGGCGGCCTGCTTCTTCGGGAGCAAGCGTGCGCAGCGACAGCGCGTGTACCTCCCCGCCCATGCGCTCGCCCAGCGCCGCATACACCATGCGGTGGCGCGCCAGCGTGGGTTTTCCGGTGAACGCCTCGGCTTCGATGCGCGCCTGGAAGTGCACGCCATCCGGGCTCGCCACCTCGACGCCGGCGCCCGGAAATGCCGCCAGCAGCAGGGATTTCAACTCTTCGGGTTGCATGAACGGTTCTCTAATGAACGGCCGGCCGCGTGTGCCAACGCGCACCGCCACGGGTGCGAAACCATCGAAGGCGGCCTGTAGAATGGCAACCTGCAATCTTACCGGGATTCGCCCGATGCCAGAGCGGCAGTACAGGAGTACACCCGCATGAACGCGCGTCGCGTTCCGCCCTCCGACGAGGCCCCCGCCGCCGTCGGTCGGCGCGTGGCGCTGGTCGCGAGCGCCCGCAAGGTCATCGGCATCGAATCCCACAGCATCGACGAGCTTTCAGCCCACATCAACGGTGATTTCAGCCGCGCCTGCGAGTTGATCCTCGCCTGCGCCGGTCGTGTGGTGGTGTGCGGGATGGGCAAGTCGGGCCACATCGCCCGCAAGATCGCGGCCACGCTGGCGTCGACGGGCACGCCCGCGTTCTTCGTGCATCCGGGCGAAGCCAGCCACGGCGACATCGGCATGATCACCCGCGAGGACGTGGTGCTGCTCCTGTCCAACTCGGGCGAAACCGAAGAAGTCCTGACGATCCTGCCGTTCCTCAAACGGCAGGGCAACGCGCTGATCGCGATGACCGGCCACCCGCGTTCGACGCTCGCGCGCGACGCGGACATCCACCTCGACGCCAGCGTCTCGAACGAGGCGTGCCCGCTCGGCCTTGCGCCGACCGCCAGCACCACGGCCGCACTGGTATTGGGCGACGCGCTGGCGATCGCGCTGCTGGAAGCGCGCGGCTTCACGGCGGATGATTTCGCACGCTCGCATCCCGCAGGTACGCTCGGCCGCCGCCTGCTCAAGATTGCCGACGTGATGCACACCGGCGACGCCATTCCCACGGTCGGTGCCGACGCCACGCTGACCGAAGCGCTGATGGAAATGTCGCGCAAGGGCCTTGGCATGACCGCGGTCGTGGATGCGGGCCAGCGCCTGATCGGGGTTTTCACCGACGGCGACCTGCGCCGCACCCTGGACGACGCAGCGCTGGACCTGCGCAGCACGCGGGTCAATCACTCGATGAGCCCCAACCCGAAGGTGATCGGCCCCGACAAACTGGCGGCCGAAGCCGCGCAACTCATGGAGGAATACAAGATCCACGCGCTGCTGGTGGTCGATGCCGAACGCCGCGTGGTCGGGGCGCTGAACATCCACGATCTTT
>JBOHYX010000095.1:0-8029 GCA_050738115.1 Rhodanobacteraceae bacterium | reverse complement strand
GCTGGGCGTTCCAGTTCAGGAACGACGCCTATCCCGATCTCGACGATACCGCCGTGGTCGCACGCGCGCTGCACCAGTCGCCCAACCACGCAAGATTCGAGCACGCGATCGCACGCGCCGCCGACTGGCTGGTCGGCATGCAATCAAGGAATGGCGGATTTGCGGCCTTCGACGCCGACAACGACCACCAGTGGCTCAACCAGATCCCGTTCGCCGACCACGGCGCGCTGCTGGATCCGCCGACCAGCGACGTCAGCGGCCGGGTGCTGGCCCTGCTGTGTGTGCTCGAGCGTGCGCGGGACCGCACGGCGCGTGAACGCGTGCTGCGCTTCCTCGAAGCCGAGCAGACTCCGGAAGGCGCGTGGTTCGGACGCTGGGGCACCAACTACCTGTACGGCACCTGGTCGGTGCTGGTGGCACTGCGCGCCGCCGGCATGCCGGTGGAGGCACCCGCGATCCGGCGCGCGGTGGCGTGGCTGAAGTCCGTGCAGCAGGCCGACGGCGGCTGGGGCGAGGGCAACGACAGCTATCTCGATCCCGAGTTGCGCGGGCGCGGCGCGCACAGCGGCCCGGCGCAGACGGCGTGGGCGCTTCTGGCCCTGCTGGAAGCCGGCGAAGGCGCGAGCCCGGCGGTCGCGCGCGGCATCGAATATCTCGTGACGACGCAGGTCGGTGGCACCTGGCACGATGCACGCTTCAATGCACCCGGCTTCCCGCGCGTGTTCTACCTGAAATACCACGGTTACAACCAGTACTTCTCCTACTGGGCCCTGGTGCGTTACCGCAATGTCAACGGGCGCGTCCACTGAGCGCATCGGCCTCATCGTGGCGCTTCCTGCCGAAGCGCACAGCATCGGCGTGCGCGGGGTGCAGCCTGGCGGATGCGTACCTTGGCGGCACGGCTGGGTGGCGGTTTCGGGGATCGGTCCGCACAACGCGATGCGGGCGGCCGAGCGCGTGCTCGCGTGCGGCGTGGACCGCCTCGCAAACTGGGGCGTGGCGGGTGCGCTGGATGCCGCCCTCACGCCAGGCGACGTGCTGATCCCGGACCGCATCCGCTACGCACACGATGATCCGGGGTTCGCAACCGACCCGGATACCCGCGAATGCCTGGCGATGGTGCTTTGCACGCGACTGCGCATCCGCCACGGTACCTTGTGGTCCGCGGTGCGCCCGGTCGCGACGTGCGCCGACAAGCAGGCGCTGGCGGCAGCGAGCGGCGCGGTGGCGGTGGACATGGAGGCGGCGCCCATCGCGGCGGTCGCGGCGCGCGCGAAGGTGCCGTTCGTGGCGCTCAAGGCCATCTGCGATCCCGCGACGCGCGAGTTGCCGGCGCGCATCGTGCGCGCCATGGATGGCAGCGACACCGGCGTGTCGTGGTCCATGCTGGCCGCGATCGCGTTTGGCGGGCCCGGCACCTGGCGCGCGGCGCGCTCGCTGGCGCGCGACTTCGGCCGCGCCCGCGATGCGCTCGCCACGGCGGCCGCGCTCGCGGCATGAGTACGCGCGTCCTCGTCAGCGGCGCAAACGGTTTCGTCGGGTCGGCCGTGGTGCGTGCGTTGCTCGGACACGGCTATGCCGTTCGCGCACTCACGCGCCCGACCAGCGATACGGCCAGCCTCGACGGGCTCGACGTGGAAACCGTTCGCGGCGACCTGCTCGACCCCGCCTCGCTCGAGCGCGCGCTCGAGGGCTGCGGGGGCCTGTTCCACGTGGCCGCCGACTACCGCCTGTGGGCGCGCGACCCGCGCGCGATCCACCGGGCCAACGTGCGCGGCACCCACAACATCCTGGTGGCTGCGGAACGCCGGGGCGTCCGCCGGATCGTCCACACGTCCAGCGTGGCGACGCTGGGCCTCAACGCCGACGCCACGCCCGCGGATGAAACGACGCCCGCGCGGCTCGCCGACATGATCGGCGCCTACAAGCGGTCCAAGTATCTGTCCGAAGCGCTGGTGCGGCGCTGCGCGCGTGCCGCGCTCGACATCGTGATCGTGAACCCGGCCGCGCCGGTCGGACCGCGCGACCGCAAGCCGACGCCGACCGGGCGCATGATCCTGGACGCCGCACGCGGCCGGATGCCCGCGTTCGTCGATACGGGGCTGTGCGTCGTGCACGTGGACGACGTGGCCGAAGGCCACGTACTGGCGTTCGAGCGCGGCCGGCGCGGGCGCCGCTACGTATTGGGCGGCGAGAATATGAGCCTCGAGGTCATCCTCGCCACCGTGGCGGAACTCACCGGCCGCCACGCGCCGTGGCTCAAGTTGCCGCACGCGGCCGTGCTGCCGATCGCCCATCTCGCCGAGGCGTGGGCGCGCACCACCGGCGGCACCCCGAACATCACCGTCGACGGGGTGAAACTCTCGCGCCACCGGATGTACTTCGCGAACGCACGCGCCGAGACGGAACTGGGCTACCGCCCACGCCCGGCGCGGGAGGCGCTCGCCGACGCCGTAAAATGGTTTCGGGAGAATGGGTATCTGTGAGAACGCCGATCAGCGAAAAACCAAATCGCCGCCGAACATTCATCATCTCCCTCGTCATTCCGGGGCGGCCTGCGATAAAGCCGCAGGCCGCCCCGGAATGACGAGCCCATTCATACGCTCGTCAAAACATCCGCTCGAGTATCGCCGATGACTTCGTCAGCAGGCCAAGCCACCGCCGTCGCGCAACCCAACATCGCCCTGGTCAAGTACTGGGGCAAGCGCGACGACGCGTTGAACCTCCCGGCGGCGGGGTCGCTGTCAATCACGCTGGAAGCGCTGCACACGCGTACGACGGTGCGCTTCGATGCGTCGCTATCGGCCGACGACATCGTGCTGAACGGCGGGCGTGATGAAGATCAGTCGCGCAAAATCGGCGCATTCCTTGACCTGTTCCGAACGCGCGCGCAGGTGACGACGCGCGCGCGGGTCGAAACCCGCAATGACTTTCCGACCGGGGCGGGACTCGCCTCGTCCGCATCGGGTTTTGCCGCACTCGCGGTGGCAACCGACCGCGCGCTTGGACTCGGACTCGACGCGCAAGAACTTTCGCGGCTGGCGCGCCGCGGCTCGGGGTCGGCCGCGCGGTCGATCTTCGGCGGCTTCGTCGAAATGGCCGCGGGCAGGCGCGAGGATGGCGAAGATGCGTTCGCGACACCGTTGCTCGATGCAGCGGCGTGGCCGCTCGAGGTGGTCGTCGCGATCACCACGCGCGAAAGGAAAGCCGTCGGCTCTCGCGAGGGCATGGACCTGACCCGGTGCACCTCGCCGTTCTACCGCGACTGGATCGCGACCGCGACCGGCGACCTTGCAGCCGCGCGTTCGGCGGTCGAGGCGCGCGACTTCGGAAGACTCGCCGATATCGGCGAGGCAAGCTGCCTCGCAATGCACGCGGTGATGCTGTCGGCGCGACCGGGCCTGATCTACTGGAATGCAGCGACGCTCGCGTGCATCCAACGCGTGCGTGCCCTGCGCCGCGAAGGGGCGGGCGTGTTCTTCACGATCGACGCGGGCCCGCAGGTGAAGGCCGTTTGCCTGCCGGACGCGACGGCGCGCGTTGCCAGCGCACTTCGCGACACCGCAGGCGTCGAGGAGGTGCTGGTCAGCGGGCTCGGCGCCGGTGCGCGCGTCGTCGAGGACGCACCGACTTGCGCGTGACCGCGAGCGCGCCAGGCAAGCTGGTGCTGCTCGGCGAATACGCCGTACTGGAGGGCGCCCCGGCCCTGGTGCTGGCGGTCAACCGCCGCGCCCATGCCACGCTCACTGCGATCGGTGGCGACCACTGGGAAATCGTTTCGCCCACGCTCGGGCTGGAAGCGCGCCTCACGCTGCGCGAAACCGGTGCGGAGTGGGACGGTGCCGCGCCGCCGCAACTGGTGTGGGTGGCGATGCTGCTCGAAAGATCCCGGCAAGTGCACGCGTACCGCGTCGAACTGGACAGCGATGCGTTCTACATCGACCAGGCGGGCGGCCGCGTCAAGCTCGGACTGGGATCGAGCGCGGCGCTCTCGGTCGCGCTGCTGGGCGGGCTGCGCGCCTGCGCGGGACTTGCCACGCCGACGCTGGACGCATGCATCCGCGCGCACCGCGCGATCCAGCACGGCCGTGGCAGCGGGATCGACGTGGCGGCCGCGCTCACGGGGGGACTGTCGCGCTACGAGCTTGCAGGGGAGTCGGCGCGCTGCAGCCCCGCCCCGTTGCCGGAGGGCCTCGCCTGGCGCTGCATCTACAGCGGCCGGCCCGCCTCCACCGGCGCGATGCTCGCGGCCGTCGCGGCGTGGCGCCGGCGCGACCCGGAGTCGTTTGCGCGGTGCACGCGCGAACTCGCTACAATTTCTTCACGCGGTGTCGACGCCGTTGCAACAAACGATGCCGCTGCCTTCCTGTCCAGCCTCAACGACTACGCGCGCGCCCTGGCCGCCTTCGGCGACAACGCGGGCGTGGACATTGCAAGCCGCGAACACCGCGCAATCTCTGCGATGGCCCGAAGCGGCGGCTGCGTGTACAAGAGTTGTGGCGCCGGTGGCGGTGACGTGGGCGTCACATTCGCCGTGGAAGATAAACGGGTGCGGGACGTTTGTGCGCGCGTGGACCGGGCCGGATTCCCCGTGATCGCGCTGGAAGCCGACCCGCGGGGTCTGGAAGTGGCCGCAACTGCTTGAGTCTGCGCAAGGAAAACAAGATGGACCAATCGAGATTGCCGGGTTTCTACAAACTGTCCGTACCTGAGCGCGTCAACCTCGTGCGCGAACGCGGGATGCTCTCGCGCGAGGATTTCCAGACGCTGCTCTCGGGCGCGCACACGCTCACGGTCGCGCGCGCCGACAAGATGATCGAGAACGTGATCGGGGTGATGGGCCTGCCACTCGGCCTCGGTCTCAACTTTTCGGTCAACGGCAAGGACCACGTCGTGCCGCTGGTCGTCGAGGAACCCTCGATCGTCGCCGCACTGTCGTCCGCCGCCAAGGTGGTGCGCGCGGCGGGGGGCTTCACCACGCACTCGACCGATCCGATCCTGATCGGGCAAGTGCAGATCGTCGACATCGACAACTCGGCGACCGCGCAGGCGGCGTTGCTGCAGCGCAAGCAGGAGATCCTGAACCTCGCGAACAGCCTGCACCCGAAGATGGTCGCGCGCGGCGGTGGCGCCAAGGACATCGAGGTGCGCATCCACCCCGCTGCCGATGGCCGGCGCGACATGGTGGTGCTGCACCTGCTCGTGAATACCTGCGACGCGATGGGCGCCAACATGGTCAACACCATGTGCGAGGGCGTCGCGCCGCTGGTGGAAGGCATCACAGGCGGCAAGGTGTTCCTGCGGATCCTCTCAAACCTCACCGACCGCGCGCTGGCGTGGGCGAAGGTGGTGATCCCGATCGAACTCCTGGCCGGCAAGGGCTACGACGGCGAGCAGGTTCGCGACGGCATCGTTCTCGCCAACGACCTCGCGGTGTGCGATCCATACCGCGCCGCGACCCACAACAAGGGCATCATGAACGGCGTGGACGCGGTCGCGCTCGCGACGGGCAACGACTGGCGCGCGCTGGAAGCCGCGGCGCATGCCTACGCCGCCCGCGGCGAGCACTACACCTCGCTGACGCGCTGGTACAAGGACGACGCCGGCCACCTCGTTGGCAACATCGAAATGCCGATGAAGGTCGGCACGGTCGGCGGCAACCTGCAGTCCAACGGCACCGTGGCGCTGAACCTGCGCCTGCTCAAGGTCGCATCCGCGCGCGAGCTTGCCGAAGTCATGGCCGCCGTGGGCCTCGCGCAGAATTTTTCGGCATTGCGCGCGCTGGTGACCGACGGCATCCAGCAGGGCCACATGACCCTGCACGCGCGCAGCGTCGCCGTCAGCGCAGGTGCGACGCCCGAGATCTTCGATACCGTGGTCGAGCGCCTGGTCGACAGTGGCGAGATCAAGGTGTGGAAGGCCAGGGAGATCATCGCCGAAGTCCGCAACCAGGCCGTACCCGAAGCGAAAACCGTCGCCCAGGGCTTCGAGCCGGTCGACGAGGCCGAATACGCGACCGGCTACGGCAAGGCGATCCTGCTCGGCGAGCACGCGGTCGTGTACGGCCGCCACGCGATCGCGGTGCCGGTGCCGATGGCGATCCGCGCGCGCGCGGGCGAATCGAAGGACGGCACCCAGTTGATCATCCCGCGTTGGGGCGTGGAGCAGCGCCTGCACCCGGGCACCAAGCATCCGGGCTCGCTGCTGCAGTCGCTGGAGCTGATCCTCAAGAACCTTGAACTCACCGACCGCCCGTTGCGGATCCAGGTGTACCCGAGCCTGCCGCGCGCCAACGGCCTCGGCGGTTCGGCGGCGCTGGCGGTCGCGGTGATCCGCGCGCTGGACCGCTATTGCGAACTCGGCCTCAGCGACCAGCAGGTGTGCACGCTTGCGTATGAGTGCGAGCGCGTCGCGCACGGCACGCCATCCGGCATCGACAATACGGTCGCCACCTACGGCAAGCCGCTGCTGTATCAGCGCGGCGAACCACCCGTCGTCGAGCCGCTGCACTTCCCGAAACCGCTGCCGATGGTGATCGGGCTGTCGGGCGTGGAAAGCCTGACCGCGCGCACGGTCGGGCGGGTGCGCGCCGCGTGGCAGCGCAACCGGCCGCTGTACGAGCGCATCTTCGACGAGATCGATTCACTGGCGATGACGGGCATCAAGGCACTCCACGCGTGGGACCTGCAACAATTCGGCGAACTGATGAACGTGTGCCAGGGCCAGTTGAATGCGCTGCAGGTATCGAGCTGGGAGCTCGAGGAAATGATCCAGGTCGCGCGCGCCAACGGCGCGGTGGGCGCCAAGCTCACCGGCGGCGGCGGCGGCGGCGCGATGATCGCGCTGTGTCCGGACGACCCGGGCCGAGTGGTGCGGGCACTGCAACAGGCGGGTTACCAGGCAATGGAGACCAACATTGGATAAGGACGCTGGCAACCGCGTGGTGTCCTTCGACTCGGAACGCCTGATCCTGGTTGATTCCGACGATCGCGAGGTGGGCCACGCCAGCAAGGCGGACGCGCACGCGGGCCAGGGCATCCTGCACCGCGCGTTTTCGCTGTTCGTGTTCAATTCCGCGGGCGAACTGCTGCTGCAGCAACGCGCCCGCGGCAAGCCGCTGTGGCCGGGCTACTGGGCCAACAGTTGCTGCAGCCATCCGCGTGGCGGCGAGGACATGGACACCGCGACCCAGCGGCGGCTGCACGAGGAACTCGGCTTCACCTGCCCGCTCGAATTCGTCTACAAGTTTCAGTACCACGCCGAATACGGCGAAGTCGGTTCGGAATCGGAACTGTGCTGGGTATACGTGGGCATCTCGGATGCACCGGTGCGCGTCAACGCTACCGAGATCGCGGCACGGCGCTACGTCAAACCCGATGCGCTGGATCGCGAGATCGCCGAATCGCCAGGGCGCTTCACCCCCTGGCTCAGGATGGAGTGGACGCGGCTGCGCGGCGAATACGCCGACCACCTGCCCGACGCCCGGCCGCCGCGCCGGAAGTGCCGGGCTTGAATCAACAGGGAGTGCCCTCTTCAACCCTTCGAAGTGACCATCTGCCGACAATGAGTGGCTGAACAGGGCCCTGACGCGTAAACGCCTTGTTGACGCGCGGTGGTCCACCATCCATGCAAGTCAGGCCGACGGCACAACCGGCGGGTCCCACATGACGCTCGAACGCCCGAGGAGGTTACGATGTCGATTCCCATCCGCCAGCAGCTCAAGGTCGCGAGCTACATCATCGGCAAGAAGCTGAAGGGCGAGAAGAAGTACGCGCTGACGCTGATGCTGGAGCCGCTGTTCCAGTGCAACCTCGCATGCCCGGGCTGCGGCAAGATCGACTACGACTCGCACATCCTGAAGCAGCGCTTGACCTACGAGGAGTGCATGCGCGCCGTGGATGAGTGCGGCGCGCCAATGGTGTCGCTCGCGGGCGGCGAGCCGCTCATCCACAAGGACATCAAGGAAATCGTCGAAGGCTTCATCGCCAGGGGCAAGTACGTGTATCTCTGCTCCAACGCGATCCTGCTC
>JBOHYX010000094.1:0-8090 GCA_050738115.1 Rhodanobacteraceae bacterium | reverse complement strand
CTGCTGCGGGATGCGCGAAAGCGCGTGCGCCACACGGAATTGCGCATCATCACCGTGAACCTGCCGCAGGAGTTCAGCTCCGACCTGCCGCTGGACCGTGCGCAACGGAACGCCTACGGCGTGTTCCCGCCCGATCTCAACCCGGACGAACGACGTATGGCGGACGTCCTCGATGGCCACGCGCTGGTGCGCTGGTGGCATCGCAATCCGAGCCGCAAGCCCGGTGTGTCCGTGGCCCTGTACGGATGGGACGACGGCGACGGATTCTTCCCTGATTTCGTGGTCGGCATGGACCAGCGCGAGGCCCCGGGCGGAATCGCGCTGCTCGAAGTGAAAGGCCAGCAATTGTTGGCCGTGGACAAGGAACCGGCCAAGGCCGAGGCGGTGCACCCCGACTATGGGCGCGTGTTCATGGCGGGCCGCCGGCGCGGTGAAACGGAGTTCATGATGTTGCACAAGGACGGCGACAAGCTCGACAGTGATGGACCGTTTGCGCTGGAACGCCTGCGATGGGTGTGACGACGCCAACCACGGAATCCCGGCCCGTCACGATCATTGGCGCCGGTCTGGTCGGCTCGCTGTTGGCAACCCTGCTTGCGCAGCGCGGGTTCGCCGTGGAAGTGTTCGAGCGCCGCCCGGATCCACGGCAGCAGGGATTCGCGGGCGGGCGGTCGATCAACCTCTCGCTCACCGAGCGTGGCCTCAAGCCCCTGCGGATGGCCGGGATCGACGCGGCGGTGCTCGCGCGGACGGTAACGATGCACGGACGGATGGTGCACGCCGCGGACGGTTCGACGACCCTGCAGCGCTACGGCATCGACGAAACCGAAGTGGACCACTCGGTGTCGCGCGGCGGACTCAACCTGCTGCTGCTCGACGCGGCCGAGGCTGCGGGCGCGACATGGCACTTCGACGCGGCGCTGGCGAGCGTCGATTTCGACGCTCGCACGATCGCGTTCCAGGATCGCGACGGGAAAACGCACGCGCACGCAAGCGGGGTCTTGCTGGGCTGTGATGGTGCCGGCTCGGCGCTGCGCGCGGCCATGGCCAAAGCGAGCGATCTCGGCGAGCGCACCGAACCGCTGGGGCACGGCTACAAGGAACTCGAGATCCCGGCAACGGCGAGCGGCGCCTTTGCACTCGAACCGCACGCCCTGCACATCTGGCCGCGCGGCAATTACATGTGCATCGCACTGCCCAACGCAGAGCGGAATTTCACGGTCACGCTGTTCATGCCCGGCGCAGGCCCGCACCCCAGTTTCGCCACGCTGCCGGACGCCCCGGCCGCGCGCGCGTTCTTCGAGCGTGAATTCGGCGACGCGCTGGCGCTGATGCCGACCTTCGATGCCGACTGGAACGGACACCCCGTCGGGCAACTCGCGACGCTCTATCTCGAGCGCTGGCATCTCGCAGATACCGCGGTGTTGCTGGGCGATGCCGCCCACGCGGTGGTGCCGTTCCACGGCCAGGGCATGAACGCCGGCTTCGAGGACGCGGGGGAACTCGCGACCCTGATGGCGGCCACGCCCGGCGATCCCGGTTCGGCATTTACCCGGTTCGAGGCGCGCCGCAAACCGAACGCCGACGCGATCGCCGCGATGTCGCTCGCGAACTACATCGAGATGCGCGACAGCGTGGCCGACCCGCGCTACGTGCTTCGGCGCGAACTGGCCGCCGCGCTGACCGAACGCGTGCCCCGGCATTTCATGTCGCGCTACCGGATGGTCAGCTTCACGGCCATCCCCTACGCGACCTGCCTCCAGCGCGAGCGCCTGCAACGGCAGCTCATGGATGCCATCCTCGGCGGCCGTGACAGTCTCGACGGCATCGATCTGGACGCAGCCGCGCGCCGCGTGCGCGCCGCTCTTCCACCCCTCCCGGAGCACACCTGAGCATGCCCCTTCCCGAGTCGATCCGCCGCGCGTGGTCCGAGACCGAGTACCGCGTGCGCCTGCCACGCGGCGGCTACGCCAGCATCCGCTGCGGCTGCGCGCTGCCGGCCGCCTTGCTCGCCTTGCTGGAGCGCGCCGACGACCCGTGGGGATACATCACCGCATGGAACCCCGCAGGCGTCCGCCACCCGCTGGCCGGAAACCGTGCCCGCCAGCGCCAACTGCGCGACGCGCTTGCGGCTGCCAATTACCGTTTCCGGCCCGGAATCGGCGTCGGCCCCGGCGACTGGCGCGAAGCCAGCCTGTTCGTCCCGGGCATCGGCCACACGGACCTGGACGCGCTGGCGCGCCGCTTCGGCCAACTCGGGATCGTGCGCGGAACCGGTGACGGGGTGGCGGAGCTGCACGATCTGGCGTGATTGAAGCTGATCCCTGATCCCGAATCCCCGATTCCCGTCTCCCGGCAGCAATTCCAATTATGGAGTCAGCAACCGCCGTGGGAGCGGCGGGTCGCCGCGACGACTGTGACAGACCGCGACAGGGACAGCTTGCGGCGAGACCCGTCGCGGGCACCGCCCGCTCCCACACAAGGCATGCGCATTTCGCAACGGCTGTGGAACCCGACGGAGCCATAATTGGAATTGCTGGTCTCCCGGCACTGCCATGGACAGTCCCGCGCGGCGCTGGGACAATGCCCGGTTCACGCCATGTCGCCGATCCCTGCCACCGCCGCGCCGCTGCTTGCGGCACGCCGGCTCGCGTTTTCGCGCAACGACGAGCCCGTGTTCGGACCGCTGGATTTCAGCCTCGGGCCGGGCGAAACCGTGCTCGTCGAAGGTGACAACGGTTCGGGCAAGACCACGCTGCTCCGGGTGCTGGCGGGCATGCTTGCGGCGACTTCCGGCGATATCCGTTTCGGTGGGCGACCAGCGTCGCGGGACAGCCGCAACGGACGAGTGCTGCTGCTGGGGCACCGGCCCGGCATGAACGAATCGCTGAGCGCGCGCGAGAACCTCGAGTTCCTCGCGGGGCTTTACGGTACCCGCGACGGTATCAACGCGGCCTCGGCCATGGAGGACGTCGGGATCGGCGCGTGGCTCGACGAGCCGTTGCGGACGTTGTCGGCGGGCCAGAAAAAGCGTGTGGGCCTGGCGCGCCTGCTGCTGCTGAGGGGCGACATCTGGCTGCTGGACGAACCTTACGCCAACCTCGATCGCCACGGCATCGACCTGGTGAACCGACTGATCGCCCGCCACTGCGGCGCGGGTGGCGCGGCGCTGGTCACGAGCCATGGCGCGGTGCGCTTCGCCGATGCGGGCGCGCGGCATATTCGCCTCGCTGCGTAACCGGCGAAAGCAGTCGTCCGCGAATGAACGCAAATGACAAACGTACCGGGTCGGCATCGATCCCAAGCAACCATTCCTCTTGGTCATTCCGGGGCCGCCGCCAGCTTCATCGGCGGCGGAACCCGGAATCCAGCTCCTCAGCCTTTCGAGGTGAAAGGTGGATTCCGGGTTCTGCCCGCAGAGAACGCGGGCAGCCCCGGAATGACCGAGTGAGGGTGAGCCGCGACGACCGGCTTCCCAGTACCCGCTTCCTTTTCAACGTTCATTCGCGTTCATTTGCGGACTGATGGCTGTAGATTCGTGAATACCGTCGCCCAGCCCATCCCTGACACCGCCGCCCCGCCACGCGCGGCGCGGGCACGCGCACCCGGCACGTGGCGCGCCTGTCGGGCGCTGCTGCGGCGCGATTTCACGCTGGCGTGGCACCGCCGTGGCGAGCTGTTCCTGCCGCTCCTGTACGCCGTGATCGTGGCGGCGCTGTTCCCGTTCGCGCTCGGGCCGGATCCCGAGTTGCTGGGACGGATTGCGGGCGGCGTGCTGCTGGTGATCGTGGTGCTGGCGATGCTGCCGGCGCTGGAAGCCATGTTCCGTGCCGACCTCGAGGACGGCACCCTGGAACAGTGGCTGCTGGCGCCGCAGCCGCTGGCCCTGCTGGCCTTGACGCGTGTCATCGCGCACTGGCTCACCACGGTCCTACCCTTGCTGATCGTGATGCCGTTGCTGGGCGCATTGTTGGACCTGCCGATGAAAGTGCTGCCGGTGCTGGAGCTGGCGCTGCTGCTGGCAACACCGCTGCTGGCGCTGCTGGGATCGATCCTGTCCGCATTGACCGCGGGTGCGCGCCGCTCTGGTATCCTGCTCGCCTTGATGTTGCTGCCACTGGCGGTCCCGGTGGTGATCTTCGCCGCCGGCGCGATCGCGGCGGCGCAGGCCGGGGTGTCGTACGTCGCGCCGTTGACGTGGCTGGCCGCGGCACTGGTGCTGGCGATCGTGCTCGCGCCGCTCGCCTGTGCGGTGGCCCTGCGGATCGCGGTTGAAAGTTGACATGTCACGCAGTTACATCCCGCACTGGATCCACTGGCTCGGTTCGCCGCCCAACTTCTACCGTTTTGCCGGCGCGTGGCGCCCGTGGCTGATGACGGCGGCACTCATCATCGGGGCGATTGGCCTGTACGGCGGGCTGGTCCTGGCACCACCGGACCGCTACCAGGGTGATGTCTACCGGATCATCTTCATCCACGTGCCCAGCGCGTACATGAGCCTGTTCATCTACGCGTGCATGGCGGCTGCCGGTCTGGTCGCGCTGGTCTGGCGCATCAAGCTCGCGGAAGTCTTCGCGATGGAGTGTGCCCCGGTCGGCGCCGCATTCACGCTGATCACCCTCGCCACCGGCTCGATCTGGGGCGAGCCGACGTGGGGCACGTGGTGGACGTGGGGCGCAAGGCTCACCTCGGAACTGGTGCTGTTTTTCATCTACCTTGGCGTGATCGGCCTCTACAACGCCTTCGAGGATCGCCGCCGTGGCGCCCGCGCGGCCTCGCTGCTGGCGCTGGTCGGCGTCGTGGACCTGCCTGTCGTGCACTATTCGGTCATCTGGTGGAACACCCTGCACCAAGGGAACGGCACCGTCGATTGGTTGAACCTCAGCCATTCCGGGATGGCGATGTCGATGTTGTGGCCGTTGCTGGTGATGACACTGGCGGCCCACCTGTATTTCTTCGCCAGCATCCTCGGCCGCACGCGCGCGGGGCTGCTGTCGCTCGAGCGCGGCAAGCAATGGGCGCGCAACCTTGTCGCGAGTGACGTGCCATGAGCACCCGGGCTCGCCGGATCAAAGCCCTCTCGCCCGAGCGCTCTCCCCAGGAGCGAGGCGGCGCGAAACGCCGAGCGCGCAGCGCTGGTGCGGGGGCAGCACTTTCGCGCGCAATCCAGCTTCCTGCGAACCGAAATTCCGTCCCCCTCACTCCGGCCCCGCCCTGCGGGCGTTCGCCGGCGCGATGGATGCACAAGCAGCATCCACCGCGCCAGCTCAGCCCCAACGTTGAAGCCGTTGGGGGAGAGGAAGCGAAAGCGTGCCGGCGGAGGCTCTCCCCCAACCAGAAATGTGTTGCGGGAGAGGGGGCGAAAGCGCGGCAACGGAGGTCGCATGGCTGAATTTTTCGCAATGGGTGGTTACGCGGCCTACGTATGGCCCGCGTACGCAATCTTCTTTGCCGTGCTGGCGTGGGACTGGTTCGCACCCGCCCTGCGCCGGCGTCGCCTGGCGCGCGAACTGCGCGGCCGCATCGCGCGCGAGCGCACCCGCAATGCACGTGTCCCGCGCGCGGAAGCTTCGACTTGAATCCCGTTCGCAAACGACGGCTCATCATCACGCTGTGCATCTTCGGCGCGGTCGCGGTCGCGGCGGGGCTGTCGGTGTTCGCGCTGCAGAAGAACATGACGTACCTGTACTCACCGACGGAAGTCGACGCGGGCAAGGCCCCGGCCGGCCATCCGTTCCGGCTCGGCGGCATTGTCGAGGAAGGCAGCGTGCACCAGGTACCCGGTACGCTCACCACCGATTTCGTGATCACCGACCGCTTCCAGAGCATTCCGGTGAGCTACACCGGCATCCTCCCGGACCTCTTCCGTACCGGCCAGAGCACCATCACCACGGGCAAGATGGTCGATGGCACCTTCGTCGCGACAACCGTGCTCGCCAAGCACGACGCGACCTACATGCCGCCGCAGGTGAAAGAAGCGATTGCGAAGGCGAAGGAAGAAAACCGCATTCCACACGAGGCCGGGACTCGGGACCCGGGACTCGGGACTCGGGAAACCGCCGCCCGATCGCACGACTGACGATTCCCGGAATAGTCCAACGCCCTTCTGTTGATCACACTCCACTCAATGAACGTCATCACCCCATTTGACTTGCGTTCCTTCAACGATCGCCCCGCCGAAAACAGGGGTTCCGGCTCGGATGATGTCAGTCCGAGTCCCGAGTCCCGAGTCCCGAGTCCCGAATTTCAAATGCCGAGTCCAGAGTCCCGAGTCCCGAGTCCCGAATCATGAATCCCGAACTCGGCCAGATCGCCCTGATTCTCGCGCTGCTGCTGGCAGGCCTGCAGTGCGTGCTGCCGATCGTCGGCGCGTGGCGGAACAGCAAGCCGCTGATGGCGACGGGCCCGACGCTCGCGATCGGCCAGGGCGTGTTCATCGCGTTTGCCTACGGCATCCTCACGTGGGCGTTCTGGACCAACGACTTCTCGGTCGCCTACGTCGCGCAGAACTCCAACCTTTCGCTGCCATGGTTCTACAAGTTGTCCGCAGTGTGGGGCGCGCACGAGGGCTCGCTGCTGCTGTGGATGTTGATCCTGAACATATGGACCGTTGCGATGGTGGTGTTCGGCAGCCGCTTGCCGAAGGCGTTCTTCGCGCGCGTGATCGGTGTGCTGGGGTTCGTGACCTTCGGTTTTCTTCTGTACATGATCACGACCTCCAATCCGTTCGTGCGCCTGTTCCCCGTGCCCGCCAACGGCGCTGACCTCAACCCGGTGCTGCAGGATCCGGGGCTCGTCTTCCACCCGCCGCTCCTGTACATGGGCTACGTCGGGTTCAGTGTCGCGTTTGCGTTCGCGCTCGCATCGCTGCTCGGCGGCGAACTGAAATCCACGTGGGTGCGCTGGTCGCGGCCGTGGACCAACGCGGCGTGGGCGTTCCTCACGGTGGGCATCGTCGCCGGCAGCGCGTGGGCGTATTACGAACTCGGCTGGGGCGGCTGGTGGTTCTGGGATCCGGTCGAGAACGCCTCGTTCATGCCGTGGCTCATCGGCGCCGCGCTGATCCACGCGCAGGCGATCACCGACAAGCGCGGCGGGCTGCGCGCGTGGACGCTGCTGCTGTCGATCTTCGCGTTCGGGTTCTCGCTGCTCGGAACGTTCCTGGTGCGTTCGGGCCTGCTGACGAGCGTACACGCCTTCGCGTTCGCGCCCGAGCGCGGCGTGTTCATGCTGTTGTACCTCGCGGTCGTGATCGGCGCGTCGCTGGTGCTGTACGCGCTGCGCGCGCCGAAGGTGACGGGCGGCAAGTCGTTCGCGCTGGCCTCGCGCGAGACCATGATGCTGATCGGTAACCTGATGCTCACCGTCGCCTGCGCGATGGTGCTGCTGGGCACGCTGTACCCGCTGGTCGGCGAGGCGCTCGACATCGGCCGCATCTCGGTCGGACCGCCTTACTTCGGCCCGCTGTTCCTGATCCTGATGACGCCGCTGGTGCTGGCGCTGCCGTTCGGGCCGCTGTCGCGCTGGGGCAAGGCCGACCTCAAGGTCTGGAAGCGCGCACTGGTGCGCGTGGTCGGGCTGGCGCTCATGGCCGGCATCGTGGCGTTCGCGCTCGGCGCGCGGAGCTGGTACCAGTTGCTGGGCGTCACCGCGGCCACGTGGGTGATCACCGGCGTAGTACTGTTCGCGATCAAGCGCTGGCGCGAGGCACCCCGCGGCAAACGCTATCCGTTCGAGATGCTGGGCATGATGCTGGCGCATTTCGGCATCGGCGTGTTCATCGCCGGCGCGATCCTGACGCGCTCGATGAGCGTCGAGCAGGACGTCGCGATGCGCCCCGGCAACGCGGTCCAGGTCCGCGGATACGATTTCCACTTCAACGGCGTGGCGGAAGTCGACGGCCCCAACTACAAGGCCCAGCAAGGTACGGTCACGATCACGCGCAACGGTCGCCAGGTGGTGATCCTGCATCCGCAGAAACGCACCTACTCGGGCGGCCAGGTGCAGACCGAGGCGGCGATCCAGGCGGGCATCTTCCGCGATCTCTACGTGTCGCTCGGTGATCCGGTCGGCGACGGCGCGTGGTCGCT
>JBOHYX010000093.1:0-8122 GCA_050738115.1 Rhodanobacteraceae bacterium | reverse complement strand
ATGCGGAAATGCGCATGTCGCCAAGCGGAAGCCATCCATGTCGAAAGGGCGCGGTCGGTCAGGCTTGCGGCCACGTCACCTCGATGTGCCGGTTGTTGAACTCGGGATCGTCCAGCGAACCGGCGTTCACGACGCGAAGGTCGTCCGGCAGCCCGTCTGCAGCGATGCTGGAGCCGTCCCCGAACAGCATCCCGCGCGCTTCCAGTTCGACGAGGCGCGCGGCGACCGCTCCCGCGCGCTGAACCTCGGCCTGCGGGACGTGGCGGATGCTGACGTCGGGGCGCGCGAACTTGCGCATTCCGCGCGTCCGTATCCACGCGGTGGCGCCCGCGTCATCGTGGCACAGGATCAGCACGTGGTTGCGCGGCTCGGCGCGCGCCGCGCCTGCATACCGCGCGCGCCATGCATCACCCGAAAAGATCTCGAGGATTTGCGGATCAACCACCACGACGCCGCCCGCACCCAGCAGCGCCGCGACCACGCCCAGCGTGTCGCCGAGATACGCGAGGGAATCGGCATCGGCGAGTTCACCATGCAGCATTAGGCAATCGGGCGCCGTTCGCGCGGCGTCAAACGCCTCGGGATTGCCATCGCGCAGCACGTCACCCAGCACGCCGCGCAACGGATGACCGTCCCAGTGCGCCAGCATCGCCTTCGGAATGCGCCGCATCTCGACGCCGGCCTGGAGGCCGCGGCTGGCGTGCGCGGAAACGTCGAGCTGCAGCTCGCCCGGAAACGCACCGAACACGAAATACAGCAGCATCGCCTTGTCCGCGGCGCGGCGCCAGTTGGGGCGCGTCCAGTCGGGTTCGGCCATCGCGGAGATCCCTCGGGTTGGCGGAGCCGCGCGCAGGCGCGCTCCGGATTCGACACGGTACCATCGCGGATTCGTTCGTGAACGCTCCTTGTGCTCAATCCCCCCCAACGCGCCGCCGTCGCCTACACCGACGGTCCCCTGCTGGTACTGGCTGGCGCCGGTTCGGGCAAGACGCGGGTCATCAGCGAGAAGATTGCGTATCTGATCGAGCGCGCGATCGTGCCGCCCGCGAAGATCGCCGCGATCACCTTCACCAACAAGGCGGCGCGCGAAATGCGCGAACGCGCGGGCAAACGCGTGAAGGCCGATGCCGCGGAAGCGTTGAGCGTGTGCACGTTCCACGCGCTGGGACTCAAGTTCCTGCAGATCGAGCACGCGCGCGCGGGCCTGCGTCGCGGGTTTTCCGTGCTGGACGCGGACGACAGCGCCGGACTGGTGAAGGAACTCGCGGGCGCCGCGGTGAAATCCGATCGGCTGTTCCAGTTGCGCATGCTGCTGTCGCGGCTCAAGAGCGACGGGATTGCGCCGGAGCAGGCGCTGGACAACGCGCGCGCACCGCGCGAACTGGAAGCGGCGAAACTGTACGCGGCGTACCAGAAGCGGCTCGCCGCGTTCAACGCCGTCGATTTCGACGACCTGATCCGGCTGCCGGTCGCGGTGCTGCAGCGCGACGAGGACGCGCGGCTCGCGTGGCGCGAACGCATCCGCTACCTGCTGGTCGACGAATGCCAGGACACCAATGCCGCACAGTACGCGTTCCTGAAACTGCTTGCGGGCGCGCGCGGCGCGTTCACCTGCGTCGGCGACGATGACCAGTCGATCTACGCGTGGCGCGGCGCCGATCCCGGCAACCTCGATCGGCTGTCGGCCGACTACCCGAACCTGCGCGTCGTGAAACTGGAGCAGAACTACCGTTGCGCGCAGCGCGTGCTGCGCGTCGCCAACGGGCTGATCGCGCACAACCCGCACGCGCATCCGAAGAAGCTCTGGAGCGCGCATGCCGACGGCGAACGCATCCGGATCATGGAGTGCCGCGACGCCGACCACGAAGCCGAGCGGGTCGCCTCGCAGCTCATGTACCTGCGCGACCGGCACCAGCTCGCCTGGTCCGACTGCGCGGTGCTGTACCGCGGCAACCACCAGGCGCGCCCGCTGGAAAAGGCGTTCCGGCTGAACCGGATTCCGTATCACCTCACGGGCGCCCTCGGGTTTCTCGATCGCGCGGAGGTCAAGGACGTGCTGGCGTACCTGCGCCTCGTCGCCAACCCGGACGACGATGCGGCATTCCTGCGCATCGTCAACGTGCCGCGACGGGAGATCGGCGCGACCACGCTCGAAAGGCTGGGTGAACTCGCGCAGTCCACGCACCTGTCGATGCTGCGCGCGGCGCGCGATCCGTTCACGCGCCAGCAACTCGCGACGCGACCCGCGGCGGCACTCGCCGGTTTCGTCGAACTCGTCGACGCGCTGGCGCAGCACGCGAGGTGCGTGAACCCCGCGGAGCTGGTCGATGACGTACTGAAACGCAGCCGCTACACGGAGCACCTCGCGCCAGCATCGAGGGACCAGACATTGCTCGAGCGCAGGCTGGCGAACGTGCGTGAATTGACTGGATGGTTCCGCGCGATGGAGGGCACCCGCGCGCGTGCCAGCGATCTCGCCGCGCAGCTCGCCCTGCTCAATCACGCCGACCGCGACGCCGGCGCCGACGCGGTGCGGATGATGACCCTGCACGCGGCCAAGGGCCTCGAGTTCCGCTCGGTACACATCGTCGGTTGCGAGGATGGCACGCTGCCGCACGACGACGCGATCGAAGACGGCCATCTCGACGAGGAACGCCGGCTGCTGTATGTCGGCATCACCCGCGCCAAGGAACTGCTGCACTTGTCCTACAGCGTTCAGGGCCGGCGCTACGGACAGACGTTCAGACAAAAATCCAGCCGCTTCCTTGCAGAGCTCCCGACCGCCGACCTGCACCGCGACGGCGCCGACCCCGAAGCGGACGCACAGGCGCGCCGCGAAGTCGCGGCTGCGCAGCTCGCGAAGATCGCGGCGATGCTGGGGTAGTCGACGCGATGCGCTGGCGGTGGCCTGTCAACAGCCGCTCCAGCACGAACCCGCACTGACGGCCGCAGCCAAGCAGCCCTGACTTGCGTCGGACCGCACTTCCACCTGGTCATTCCGGGGCCATCGCCGGCTCTTTGGCGATGGAACGCGGAATCCAGTGCTTTTGCGATCGGAAACGAAAGACACTGGACTCCGGGTTCTGCCCGCGATGAAGCTGCGGGCAGCCCCGGAATGACGAGCGTTTGTGGGTCTCACGCCGTTCCGCGAGATGTGATCAAGGGACAATTCTGCGGAGCGGGGAGGCAGCAACTATCATCGCCCGCCATGGCCGCACCGCCCCCGTTCCCCCGCGCCCTGCTGGCGCCGCGCCACTGGCCGGCGTGGCTCGGGGTCGGGCTTATCCACGCGCTGGTGCTGCTGCCGACTCGCTGGATCCTCGCGCTGGGCGCCACATTCAGCGCGGCGGCATCGCCGCTGCTGCGCGAGCGCCGCCACGTGATCGCGCGCAATCTCGCACTGTGCTTTCCGGAGCTCGATGCGCGCCAACGCGAGGCGCTGCGGCGCGAGGCGACCCGCGAGATGGGCCGGATGCTGGGTGAATTCGCACTCGGCTGGTTCGCGTCGGATCGCAAGCTCGCGCGACCGGACGTGGAGATCGAAGGGCTCGAACATCTCGAAGCGGCGCGCGCGGCCGATCGCGGCGTGCTGCTGGTGGGCGGACATTTTTCGCACCTCGAACTGTGCGCGCGCCTGGTATCGCGGCAGTTGCGCATCGCCGGGATGTACCGCCGCATGGACTCGGAGGTGTTCGAATACCTGGTGCTGCGGGCGCGCCGGCAACACGCCGCGGTGATGTTCGACAAGGACCAGTTGCGCGCGATCGTGAAATACCTGAAAGGCGGCGGAGCGATCTGGTATGCACCGGATCAGGACATGCGCGGCAAGGACTCGGTGTTCGCGCCGTTCTTCGGCATCCCGGCCTCGACGATCACCGCGACGCATCATCTTGCGCGGTTGTCCGGTGCCGCGGTGATGCCATTCTTCCACCGCCGCACACCGGAGGGCGGCTACGTGATGCGCCTGGAAGCGCCGCTGGCGAATTTCCCGAGCGATGACGTCATCGCTGACACCACCCGCGTCAACGCCGCGATCGAACGCATGGTGCGCGAGGCGCCCGCGCAGTACTTGTGGGCGCACAAGCGATTCAAGACGCGGCCGCCGGGGATGCCCGCCGTCTATTGAACGGGAATGGAGAATGGAGAATGGAGAATCGGGAATCGGAACAGCGCGCCGATCAAGGGTTACTGGCTCTTCCGATCCTCCATTCCCGATTCCCCATTCCCGGTTCTGCGTGCCTCATGCAGCTTCGCGTATTTCAGGAACACATACACCGCGCCCAGCACGCTCGCGACGAAGCCCGCCCAGCCGGACAGGAAGTAGCGCTTGAAGATGTACTGGCGCAGGAAAAAGACGGGCGGATACAAGAGCATCATCGGACCCGAAAACCCTTTTCGTCGCGCCAGTTTGTCGGCGACAAGGCCGGACGAGTAGCGGTTGATCTTGGCGACGCGCGCGGCGATGTCGTCATCGCCCATGTTGATGAAGTCGGCGCGATGCAGGGTTGCAACCGGCCCGTCCACTTCCACGGCGGCGTGCACCGGCACCGTGTTCATCCGCCCGCGCCGGCGGTCGAACAGGCGCAGGTGACCGTTGCGGTGGCTCCACGGGTGCTGCACGCTCCAGAACATCCGTTCGCGGCGCGGCAGGCGGTACCCCGCGACCCGCGGGGCTTCCAGCGCGTGCTCGATCACCGTGCGGGTGCCGGGCGAGAGGATTTCATCCGCGTCGAGGTTCAGGATCCAGTCGTGGCGCGCCATGTCGACCACGCGCTGCTTCTGCGGACCGTAGTCGTCGAAGGGGTGCGTGGCGATGTGCGCGCCGTGGCGGCGCGCGACGTCCACGGTCGCGTCGGTCGACCCCGAATCCAGGACGACGATTTCGTCCGCGAAATCCGCCGACGCGAGACACCTCTCCAACGTGTCCGCGTTGTTGAACGTGATGATCACCAACGAGAACGGTTCACGGGCCATGCAGGACATTCCTCATCCGCAACCACGGCCGCACCACCGGCGCATCATCGGGCACGTCCACGTACAGCGCGGCGCACCACAACGCGAGCAACCACCAGAAGAACAGGCCCCACCACGCGGAATAGAACGCGAGGTGGGTATTGAAGGGAAACACCGTGATCGCGAGGGCCACGGTTGCCGGGAATGCCCGCCGGCGCGCGACCGGCCCGACTTCACGCCAGGCGCGGATCGCCAGGCCCGTCGCGGCCAGCCACAGCGCGAGCCCCACTGCGCCGGTGCCGGAGAGCACTTCGAGCACGATCTGGTGCGGATGGCAGGCGCCCTCGCCGACCCCACAGGCTTCGCTCGTCACGAAATGATCGTTCGGCGGCGCATAGTGCGGATACGCCAACCGGAAATCGCGCACGCCCACGCCGAGGATCGGATGCGCCGCGATCATCTTCGTCGTGACCCGCCAGATGTCGAGGCGCCCGCTGACCGCATAGTTGACCGCGTGATCGCTGTCGTGCAACACCGCCAGCGTGCGGTCCATGCGCGCCTCGAAGCGGGTCGAGGTCTTCCACGCCACACCCATCGCCGCCGCGACCACCACGCAGGCGCCGAGAATCCATGCCGCGAACCGCAACGGCGAGCGCGCCTCGACCCAGAAGAACGCCAGCAGCGCAACACCATACGCGATCCACGCCGAACGCTCGCCCGCCAGCAGGATCGGCACCAGCATGAACAGCATCGCCGCGACCAGCCCACCACGCCCGAAGTGCCGCTTCGCCCCCCACAGCACGAACGGCGACAGCGACGCCAGCGTCGGACCGAACTTGAGATTCCCGGCACCGAAAATGCCGGTGATCCGGTCGGGCGGCGCGGTTCCACGCAGGCCGTGGCCGGTCAGCGCCTGCGCCCAGGCATCGAGCGCCCACAGCGCGACCACGATGGCGGTCGCGAGGCACAGCGCGTTGAGGCGCGACTCGCGCCGCACCGCGAAGCACACGTAGATCCCGAACGGCGCATAGCGCAGGTACGCGGCAACGCTGCTGCCGCTGCGCGCCGGATCGACCGCGGCCGCGATGGAAATCAGCGCCGCCACGAAGTACGCCGCCCACAGCCACAGCAGCAGGCGCGCGCCGGGATGGAGGGCGATTGCGTGGCGGTCCCGAAAGAACAGGATGATCGCCCCGAGCATGCACAGCAGCGTGCCAAGCTCGCTCGACCGTCCGAACGGCAGCAGGAACACCACCAGCCAGATTGGGGTGAGGGGCGAGCGCAGGGCGGCGACGACGCCAGCGCGCAGGGAAAAACTCATCGGCGACCGTCATCGGGAAAGCCCGCATGGTAGTGGACTGTCCCGCAAATGACGTTGCAACCACGCGGTGACGCGGCCGATGCACACCGCCTTCGGCTACCATCCGCACATTCCGTCGCGAAGCCTGCGCATGAACCCGTTCGCCTTTTCTTCCTGCGCCTTTTCTCGGCGCCGTGCCGCGCCCGTCCGGAAGCACCGTCCCGCGCTCGCGTGGGGGCTGCTGCTGGCTGGATGCTTGCCGCTCGCGGTGGCCGCGCAGACGCCGCCGTCGGTGCCCGCGCCCGCGGGTTCGGCCGCCGCAGCCGCATCGGGCAACCCTGCCCAGGCCGATCTGGTGCGCGAGGTCGCGGCGGCCACGGGCAAGAATCCGGCCGCGCTGGACGCGTTGCTCGACGGCGCGGTCGTGAAGCAGAGCATCCTCGATGCGATCAGCCGTCCGGCCGAAAAGAAGCCGTGGAGCCAGTACCGGCCGATTTTCGTGAACCCGGAGCGGATCGCCGAAGGTGTGTCGTTCTATCGGCGCCACCACGCATTGCTGGACCAGATCTCGCAACGCTACGGCGTCCCGCCCCAGTTCATCGTCGCGATCATCGGCGTGGAAACCAATTATGGCGCAAATACGGGCGGCTACCGCGTGCTGGACGCGCTGGTGACGCTGGCGTTCCACTATCCGCCGCGCGCGCAATATTTCCGCGGCGAATTGAAAGCCCTGCTGGAATTGCCCGCTGACAAGCTGCCGGGACCGATTCCCGACATCTACGGCTCCTACGCGGGCGCGATTGGCCTCGCGCAGTTCATGCCCTCCAGCATCCGCGATTTCGCGGTGGACGCCGACGACGACGGCCGCATCAATCTCGAGGCTTCGCTCCCCGACGCGTTCGCCAGCATCGCCAACTATTTCCATGCCCACGGTTGGCAGAGCGGCCAGCCGGTCGCGATCCAGGCCGACCCGAGTGCGAGCGCCGCACCGCCGCCGGCCTACGACGACGCGTTGCCCAGCACGCCGCTCGAGCAGTTCACCGCGGACGGCTACGCACCGACCGCGCAGGCCAACCCCGCGATGCCCACGAGCCTGCTGACGCTCGCCGGCGTGGACGGCCCCGAATACTGGCTGACCTTCCGGAACTTCTACGTGATCACCCGCTACAACCGCAGCCCGATGTACGCGCTGGCCGTGATGCAGCTCGCCGACGCCATCGCGCACGGTGTCGCCACGCAATGACCCGCTGGCTGCGGGGCCTGTTGCCGCTCGCGTTGCTGGCGCTCGCGGCCTGCTCGTCCAATCCCGCGCGGCGCGGCCTGCAAAGTGGGGCCGTGCCGTCGCGCGACAACACCAGCCTGCCGCAATCGCAACGCTACCGCGAGCGCAACGACTCGACGCCCGACATCGCGGGAATCGACTTCAACGCGATCCCCGAGCCGGTGCCGGTGGTTGAACCTCTGGCGCGTTACGGCAACAAGTCGCCGTACACGGTGAACGGCCAGACGTATCGCGTGCTGCCCAGTGCCGCCGGCTACGACGAGCGCGGCATCGCGTCGTGGTACGGCACCAAGTTCAACGGCTACAAGACCTCGGATTTCGAGACCTACGACATGTACAAGTTCTCGGCAGCCAGCAAGGTGCTGCCGCTGCCGAGCTTCGCGCGCGTGACCAACCTCGAGAACGGCAAGAGCGTGATCGTCAGGGTGAACGACCGAGGCCCATTCGTGCCCAACCGCATCATCGACCTGTCGTTGGCGGCCGCGGTGCGGATCGGCATCTGGCCGAAGGGCTCGGGCCTGGTCCAGGTGCAGGGCATCGATCCCGCGCATCCCGTCGCGGAACCCGCGCCGGTCACGGCGGTCACG
>JBOHYX010000092.1:0-8170 GCA_050738115.1 Rhodanobacteraceae bacterium | reverse complement strand
TTGGCCGCTGCGCGGGGGCCGTGCCGCCGCCCACCCCACTTGCTCCGGTCGGCGCGATGCGCCAATGTTGCGCGACCGACAGGAGACACCGACGATGGCCGACCCCTTGCATGTGATCGTGCTCGCCGCGGGCGAGGGCAGGCGCATGAAGTCGCTGCTGCCCAAGGTGCTGCTGCCGCTGGCGGGCAGGCCGCTTCTGGCGCACGTGCTGGATACCGCCCGCGCGTTGCGGCCGGAAGGCCTGCACGTGGTCTACGGCCACCGCGGCGAGACGGTGCGCGCCGCGTTTGCGCTGGACGCCGACATCCACTGGGTGCACCAGTCCGAACAGCGCGGCACCGGCCACGCGGTGCGGCTGGCGCTGCACGAGATTCCCGATCCGCGACGCATCCTGGTGCTGTATGGCGACGTGCCGCTGCTGCGCGCGGAGACGCTGCGCGAACTGATCGCGACCCATGCCGACCTCGCGGTGCTCGCGGCCGAACTCACCGACCCGTCCGGCTACGGCCGGGTGCTTCGCGATGGCCTCGGTCGGGTCCGCGCGATCGTCGAGGACCGGGATGCCGATGACGCGCAACGCGCGATCCGCGTCGCAAACACCGGCGTCGTGCTGGCCGAATCGCGCGCGCTGCGCCGCTGGGTCGACCAGCTCGCACCCGTGGATCGGCAGGGCGACCTGTATCTCACCGACGTGTTCGCGCTGGCGGCGGCGGACGGCACGCCCGCGGACGTACTGATGGCGGTCGATCCGGTCGAGACGTTCGGAGCCAATGACGCCGTGCAGCTCGCGGAGCTCGCCGCCCGGCTGCGCCGGCGCGATGCGCGGCGCCTGATGCTGGAGGGCGTGCGGCTTGCCGACCCCGCGCGGTTCGACCTGCGCGGGCACTTCAGCCACGGCCGCGACGTCGAAATCGACGCTGACGTGATTCTGGAAGGCGGCGTCACGTTGGGCGACGGAGTCCGGATCGGCGCGTTCTGCCGGTTGCGCGATGTCAATCTCGCCGCGGGGACCGAGGTGCTCGCGCACTGCGACCTCGAAGGCGTGACGACCTACGGCGCTTGTCGGATCGGGCCGTTCGCGCGGCTGCGGCCCGGCACGGAACTGGCCGCCGGCGTGCACGTCGGCAATTTCGTCGAAACCAAGAAGGCCCGGCTCGGCGAAGGCAGCAAGGCCAACCACCTCACCTATCTCGGCGATGCCCGCGTCGGCGCGGGCGTCAACATCGGCGCGGGCACCATCACCTGCAACTACGACGGCGTCCACAAGCATCTCACCGAGATCGGGGATGGTGCGTTCATCGGTTCCAACACTTCACTGGTCGCGCCGGTGAGCGTCGGCGAGCACGCCACCATCGGCGCAGGCTCGACGGTGACCGCCGATGCGCCCGCCGACAAGCTCACCCTTGCGCGCGGCCGGCAGACCACGATCGAGGATTGGGAGCGGCCCGACGAAAGGAAGCCGTAGCGGCGGCGCAGCCCGGTTGGCGGCCAGCCGGGGCTAGAAGGCGGGAGGCATCCACGGCATCGCTTTCTGTGTCCCCGGCGGGCTCGGGAACGAAACCAGCGATGCTAAACTGTCGGGCTCGCTTGACGCGTTGACGGAGCCCGGGAGCATGGACAAGCAGACGCCTGCCGAGCAGGAGCTGGCGAAGCTGATCGTCGACAGCCTGAATCTCGAGGATGTGGCGCCGGAAGCCATCGATCCGGAAGCGCCGTTGTTCGGCGGCGATCTGGGTCTCGATTCGATCGACGCGCTGGAACTGGCGCTCGCGGTTTCCAAACACTATGGCGTGCAGTTGCGCTCGGACAATCCGGACAATCGCCGGGTGTTCGGTTCGCTGCGGGAACTGGCGCAGTACATCGAGGCCGGGCGTGCGGCGGCGTAGGGGTGCGCTCATCCCCGATCGCCGCATTTCGGGCGCATCAGTGCGGCGGATCGTCGCTCGCGCGGAATTTCGCGCGCAGGGCGCGGTAGTGTTGCAACTGTGCGGAGAACCTGGACTGGGCGCTGGCAAGGTCCGTGCGCCGCTGGGTCAGCGCGCCGCGCTCGCTGTTCACCGCGCCCCGTTGCTCGCTGATGCGCCGGGTGACCACGGGCGGCACCGGCTTGCCCGCGTGCTCCAGATCCGCGGCGTGGTTCAAGAGTTCGGTGAGTGAATCCTCCTGGCTGCGCAGGTTGGTCGTGAGCGTGGAGATGTCGGCCTCGATCTGATTGAGCGCGGCCTGCTGCGATTGCTCGAGGTCCTTGTCGGTCGGATACGCCGACAACAATTGGGTGTCCTCGAGGTTCTGCTGCCGGGCCGCGCGCCGGGCTGCTGTCGCGTGCGCCGTTGCCGCCGCTTCGGCCTTGCGTTCGGCCGCAGTGAGTTCGCGCGGGACGTGGCGCACGACGCGACCGTCGTTGTCGACGATGTCGTAGCCGCCGGCCAGCGCCGAAGACGGGATGGTGTCGCCGAAGTGCACGACGCCGGCCGTGTCCGTCCAGCGGTAATGCGTGGTCGGCGTCGGGCGATTGGCCGCGCTCGCCGGCATCGCGATGGCCACGGCCAGCAGCGCTGCGGGGAGCAGGGTCAGGACCAACCGGCGCATCGGCGTTCCCATGGGCAAAACGAGTATATCGTTCGGGTCATGCAAGAT
Source organism: Rhodanobacteraceae bacterium (assembly GCA_050738115.1). Classification (GTDB taxonomy): domain Bacteria; phylum Pseudomonadota; class Gammaproteobacteria; order Xanthomonadales; family Rhodanobacteraceae; genus 66-474. Next base: position 5,533 of record JBOHYX010000092.1, on the reverse strand, counting down.
ACGGGCCGGGCGCACGGTTTTCAGGCCGGCGCGGTGCCGTAACGGGCGCGGTAGGCAGCGAGGCGGGCCTGCTGACCGGCGAGATCGGACTGGCCGCCCGCGTATTCCATGAGGTCGGCGAGGCCGACGATCGCGAGCGTCGGCACACCCTCGTCGCGCCTGAGTTCCTGGGTCGCCGACAGCGCACCCTGTCCGCGCTCCTCGCGGTCGAGCGCGACCAGTACGCCCGCCGGCCGCGCGCCGGCACCCCGGATCAGCGCCAGTGACTGGCGCACCGCCGTGCCCGCCGTGATCACGTCGTCGACGATCAGCACCCGTCCCGTGAGTGGCGCGCCCACCAGCACACCACCTTCGCCGTGGTCCTTGGCTTCCTTGCGGTTGTAGGCCCACGGCACGTCCCGTCCGTGTTCACGCGCCAGCGCGATCGCGGTCGCGGCCGCGAGCGCGATGCCCTTGTAGGCCGGGCCGAACAGCATGTCGAAACCGATTCCGCTGGCCACGACCGTGGTGGCATAGGCGGCGCCGACCTCGGCCAGCGCCGCGCCCGAATCGATCCCGCCCATGTTGAAGAAGTACGGGCTCAGCCGCCCCGACTTCAACGTGAAATCGCCGAAGCGCAGCACGCCCTGGCGGAGCGCCGTGTGGAGGAAGGAGCACTGGTGGGGTTGGAGCATCGGGACTCGGGACCCGGGACTCGGGACTCGGATGATACGGTGGATCCCTCGCAGGACGATGGGCGCGTGCGCCGCGCGCCATTCTGAAGTTCAGCGGCAAATTGCCGGCTTTTGCTTTACGCTTCCCGAGTCCCGAGTCCCGAGTCCCGAGTCCCGCAGTGAGAATCATCACTTTCAACGCCAACGGCATCCGTTCCGCCTCGCGCAAGGGCTTTTTCGACTGGCTGCGCGCGCAGGATGCGGACGTCGCGTGCATCCAGGAAACCAAGTCGCAGGTGGACCAGTTGGTCGATCCGATGTTCCGGCCGGACGGCCATCACTGTTTTTATCGCGACGCGGTGACGAAGAAGGGGTACAGCGGGGTCGCGGTGTACGCGAGACGCGAGCCCGACGAGGTGCTCACGAAGATCGGCTGGAAACCGCTGGACGACGAGGGCCGCTACCTCGAGGCGCGCTTCGGCAAGCTGTCGGTGGTGTCGCTGTACGTGCCCTCGGGCACCTCCGGCGAGGAACGCCAGGCGTTCAAGTTCAAGGCGATGAAGCGGCTCAGGAAAATCTTCGACGGCTGGCTCGCGAGTGGTCGCGAGTACGTGTTGTGTGGCGACTGGAACATCGTACGCAGCGAGCGCGACATCAGGAACTGGAAGTCCAACCAGAAGAATTCCGGGTGCCTGCCGGAGGAGCGCGCGTGGCTGAATGCGCTGATCGCCGATCCGCACGGCGATGGCACGCCGGCGCCGAAGCGCGGCTGGCTCGACAGTTTCCGCGTGGTGAAGCCGGACGTCGAGGCATACACGTGGTGGTCCAACCGCGGCAGCGCACGCGCCAACGACGTCGGGTGGCGGATCGACTACCAGATCGCGACGCCCGGCATCGGCAAGCGCGCGCGCGCCTGCGCGATCGCGCGCGAGCCGCGGTTTTCCGACCACGCGCCGTACCTGGTGGACTATGCCGACTGACTCCGCGGCGGCCGGGTCGGCCGCCGTCGTACGTGGCCGCAACTGGCGGGTCCTCAGCATCGGCTTGCTCGGTTTTTCATCGGGCCTGCCGCTCGCGTTGTCGAATCCAACCTTGCAGGCATGGTTCACCACGGCGGGCCTTTCCCTCAAGGACATCGGCTGGGTCACGCTCACCGGCACGGCGTACGTGTTCAAGTTCCTGTGGGCGCCGCTGCTCGACCGCTTCCAGTTGCCGTGGCTCGGCCGCCGGCGTGGCTGGATCCTGCTGATGCAGGCCGTCTGCGGCCTCGCCCTGATCACGATGAGCTTCAACACGCCCGAGGGCGCCGCCGTCACGCTGGTTTTCCTTGCGGTGGTCGTCGCGTTTTCGTCGGCGACGCAGGACATCGCCTACGATGCGCACCGCACCGACCTCCTGCGGCCCGAGGAGCGTGGCTGGGGCATCGCCTTCATGCAGGGCGGCTATCGCGCGGCGATGGTGGTGTCCGGCGCGCTGGCCCTGATCCTCGCGCAGCACGCCGGCTGGGGCTTCACGTATCGCCTCATGGGCGTGCTGATGCTCGCCATGATGGTCGTGACGGTGGCGTCGCCGGATGCACCCAACGAAGTGCCCGTGCGCCATTTCGTCGATGCGGTCGTCGACCCGTTCATGGATTTCTTCCGGCGCTACGGTTGGCTGGCGCTGGCCTGGCTCGCGCTGATGGTGCTGTACATGATCAGCGATGCGTTTGCGCTGTCGCTCTCCACCACGTTCCTGCTGCGCGTCCCGCAGTTTTCGCTGACCCAGCTCGGCACCGTCAACAAGGTCTTCGGCCTCGTCGCCGGCCTCGCCGGGGCGCTTGTCGGTGGCTGGGTGGTGACGAAAATGCGCCTGTTCCCCGCGCTGCTGGTGCTCGGCATCCTGCAGGCGCTGGCCAATCTCAGCTTCGTGACGCTGGTCGACAGCGGGCCGAACCTGAGTTTGCTGGCCGCGGTGGTCGGCGCCGAGAATTTCTTTGCGGGCCTGGCTGCGACCGCGTTCGTGGTGCTGGTGACGTCCTTGTGCAACGTGCGGTTTTCGGCGACGCAATACGCCTTGTTGTCGGCGCTGGCCGCGGTCGGCCGGGTATTCCTGGGGCCGCTTGCGGCATGGGTGGTGCCGCAGGTCGGCTGGTCGCAGTTTTTCGTGATCGCCGCGCTGTCGGCGATTCCGGGGCTGTTGCTCGTCGTTGCACTGCGCGTCCCGATCGCCCGTGCCGAGCAGGAACGCCCGAGTTGACTGCCGGCGCATCCTGTCGACGGCATTCGTAGGTTGGGGTGAGCCCGCGCGCTACGCGGGCGAACCCCAACAGGTTTGGAACGGGTGATGTTGGGGTTCGCATGAAGCGCTCACCCCACGACGTTGGGTTTCGCATGAAGCCGCTCACCCCATCCTACGCGAAGGGATGGGTGCATACACGCCGCCCAGCAGGCGCGGGCCGCGCGCACCGGTGACCGAAGGCAGGTTTCCCGGAACGCTTTCGAGCCGTGCGCGCGCGAGCCACGCGAAACCCACCGCTTCCACGAAGTCGGGATCGAGGCCGAGCGCCGAAGTACTGGCGACCTGCACGCCCGGAAGCTCGGCGCGCAGCGCGTCCAGCAGGACCGGGTTGTGCACGCCGCCGCCGCAGGCGTACACCTCGCGGACGTCGGGTGCGTGCTGGCGCAGCGCCGTGGCGATGCTGTGCGCCGAGAGTTGCAGCAGCGTCGCCTGCACGTCGGCGGGTGCGGGGTCACCCTTCAGGCGCGCCGCCAGCCAGTCGAGGTTGAAGTATTCGCGGCCAGTGCTTTTCGGTGGCGGTGCAGCAAAGTACGAATCGTCCAGCAGGCGCGCCAGCAGCACCGAGTCGCTGTGCCCGCTCGCCGCCCACGTCCCGCCTTCGTCGCGCGCCGCGCCGCGCATCCGCAGGGACCAGGCGTCCATCAGGCAGTTGGCCGGGCCGCTGTCGAACCCGAGTACCGGCTGGCCGGGCACCAGCAGCGTCAGGTTGGCGATCCCGCCCAGGTTCAGGATCGCGCGCGCTGTGTCGGGATCGGAAAATACGGCGGCGTGCAATGCCGGCAGCAGCGGCGCGCCCTGCCCGCCCGCCGCGACGTCGGCGCGGCGGAAGTCGGCGATGGTCACGATGCCGGTGCGCTCGGCGATCACGTTGGGATCGCCGATCTGCAACGTGAACGGATGCGGGCCGGCCGGGCGATGGCACACGGTCTGGCCGTGCGAGCCGATGGCGGCGACGGCGCTTGCGTCGACGCCGGCTTCGCGCAGCAACGCGAGCGCCGCGTCGGCGAATCCTTCGCCGATTTCGACATCAAGTCGGCCGAGCTCGGTGAGCGCCACGGTTGCGTCGTGGCGTGCAAGGGCAAGGATCCGCTCGCGCAGTCCCTCCGGGTACGTGAAGGTTCGCGCCGCAACGATCTGCAGCCGCGGCGCGAAGCACGCCAGCACGACGTCGATGCCGTCTGCGCTGGTACCAGAAATCAGGCCAAGGTACGCGGGCGCTGCGGCATCGGGCACGGCCGTGCGGTCAGTCCGACCGAATCGTTTCGGGGTGTGTGTGGTCCACCCGCGCCAGGCGTTGGGTCGCGTTGTCGATCATCTGGACGTGCGCCACCAGCGGCGCGGTCTGCGCCTTGAACTCCGCCATCAGCTTGCCGGAGAGCGGCTGCGGCTTGGGCATCGTCACCGTCAGCGGGTTTTCGGGCCTGCCGTTCACGACAACCTCGTAGTGCAGGTGGGGCCCGGTCGCAAAGCCGGTGTCGCCGACGTAACCGATGACCTCGCCCTGCGTCACGTGCGAGCCCACGTGCAGGCCATTGGCGAAGCGCGACATGTGACCGTATTCGGTCGTGTATTTCGGCGTGTTCCTGATCGCGATGAAGTTGCCGAAACCGTGTACCCAGCCGCGCGTCGTGATCACACCGCTGCCGGCTGCGTGGATCGGTGTACCGACGGGCGCGGCGTAATCGACGCCCGCGTGCAACTGCCAACGGTGCGTGATCGGATCCTTGCGCATGCCGAAGACGGATGAAATGTAGGTATACCGTAGCGGCGTACGGAGCAGCGAGTGACCCAGCGGGCGGCCGTTTTGGCTGTAGTACGCGACGCTGTCGTCACTGCGCATGAAGCGATAGGCGGTGTAGCGGTGACCGGCGTTCACGAATTGCACAGCGAGGACGTTGCCGTCACCGACGGATTTGCCGTCGCGGTAGATCTTGTCGTAGATGACCGTGAAGTGCGCGCCGGGTTTCAGGTTCTTGGGAAAAGAAGAGTCGTGCTTGAACACGTCGGCAAGTTTCAACACCATGGTTCTGGAAAGGCCGGCCTTCGTGCCTGCCGCAAGCAGGGAACTGTGCACCACGCCGTGCGCAAACCTTATCTGGCGTTCGATCGGGAAAGTGGTCATCTGGCTCCGCATGGAACCGTCGGGCTGCAGGGTCAGGGTGACTTGGGTTCCCGCGTCCGGATCGTAGCGGAACCCGACGAGCCGTCCCTTCGCGTTGGTCTGGAACGCGACCTCGTCCCCAGGGTGCAGGGTTTTCAGGGCACCAGTATCCTTGCCATCCGCCATCACTGTTGCGAGGGCGGTTGGGTCGAACCCCCGGGCCTGGAAAATTCCGGAAAGGGTGTCGCCTGGCTGGACTTCCACGGTGTTCCACATCGGCGCAATCGGCTGCGAATCGTCTCTCGGGGGCGTTGGCAACTTCAAAGCCACGGTTTCGTGGGTTGCGGGTTTGACCGAAGCGTGGCGGATCACGCGGGCCCACGCCGGGATCCCGAGCAAGGTCAACAGCGCCAGCAGCAACGCGCCGCCGCCCAGCACCCAGGCTTCACGGGTCCAGCGGAACCCGGTGGCCGGCGCGTCGGCGTGGAACGACCAATGC
>JBOHYX010000091.1:0-8256 GCA_050738115.1 Rhodanobacteraceae bacterium | reverse complement strand
GCCCGCGGCATAAAGCGTGGTGCGCTGGGTTTCGGGATCGTAATCGCCGATCGCGGCGCCAAGCGAGCTTGCATTCCGATTCGCGATTCCCCATTCCTGATTCCCGCCTCACCCTCATCGCCGCGCTTGACCGCAACCGCGCCATCGGTCGGGCCGGCGCGATGCCGTGGCACCTGTCGGATGACCTCAAGCGCTTCAAGGCGCTGACCCTCGGCAAGCCGGTGCTGATGGGCCGCAAGACCGCGCTTGCCATCGGCAAGCCGCTGCCTGGCCGGCCGAATTTCGTTTTGACCCGCTCGGATACGGCGCCATTCGACAATCAGGTCGTGGTGCATTCACTGGACGATGCGCTGGCGCATGCCGGAGGCGCGGAATTGATGGTGATCGGCGGCGGCGAGGCGTACGCGCTGGCGCTGCCGCGTGCGATGCGCATGCACCTGACGGAAATCCAGGCGGCGATGCCCGATGCGGATACCTTTTTCCCTTCGTTCGACCCGCGCGAATGGCGCGAGGTCTCGCGCGAACACCACCCCGCCGACGCCCGGCATCCGCTCGCGTTCGATTTCGTGGATTACGAACGCCGGTGATCGAAGTCGCTGCCGGCATCGTCACCGGCGCGCACGGACGCGTGCTGTTGATCCAGCGCCTGCCGGGCAAGCACCTGGCCGGGTTGTGGGAATTCCCCGGCGGCAAGCTGGAGCCGGGTGAAACCGTTGAACAGGCGCTGGCCCGCGAGCTGGATGAGGAACTGGGCATCGAGGTTCTCGCTGCCGTACCGCTGATCTCGGTGCCGTGGGACTACCCGGAAAAATCGGTGTGCCTGCATGCGTGGCGCGTCACCGCGTGGCGCGGCGAGGTGACTGCGCGCGAGGGCAATCCGATGCGGTGGGTCGCGGTTGGCGAATTGGACGCCGCTGTCATGCCGCCCGCTGATGTGCCCATTCTCGACGCGCTGTGGCGTACGTACACGCAAGCGCGCACGTCGCCGTAGGTGCCTTTGGCCGCAGGAGATGCCGGTCGCCTGCACGCGGGCCCCTACAACGGCGATGGACGCCCACCTGATTCCATTTCTACTTCGAAAGGCACAGAAAAAAATGGTCATTCCGGGGCCACCGCCGGCTTCATCGGCGGTGGAACCCGGAATCCAGCTTCTGGTGCGTCGAGGCCAAGAGCTGGATTCCGGGTTCTGCCCGCGGTAAAGCTGCGGGCAGCCCCGGAATGACGATTGTAGAAAAGTGAAGCACTATCGAACTGGAAATGGAATGAGTTGTAGGGCGCGCCTGCGCGCGACCGGGTCCTCTACGGTCGCGTTGTGGCGGCGAGTTTGAGATAGCGCTCGTTCAACGCCACCACCTTTGCATCCAACGCGCTTTCATCGCCATCATTCACGATCACGTCGTCCGCGATCGCAAGCCGCTGTTCGGGGGTGGCCTGTGCGGCAAGCATCCGCTGTGCCGCGTCGCGCGGGATGCCGTCGCGTTGCATCAGCCGTTCGACCTGCAGCGCCGCCGGCGCGTCGACCACCAGCACCCGATCCACCCATTCGTAGTCGTTCCAGTGTTCGGCGAGCAGCGGAATTGCGAGCATGCAGTACGGCCCGCGGTCCATCCCGACCCGCCGGCGGAGCCAGCCGCGGATGCGCGGGTGCACGATCGCCTCCAGCCGTTTGCGCGCCTCCGGATCGGCGAACACGCGCGCGCGCACTGCGCGCCGATCGAGCGTGCCGTCCGCGCTCAGCACGTCGGGGCCGAACACGAACTCGATGTCGGCAAGCGCGGGCTCGCGCGGCGCAACCACTTGGCGTGCCGCAACGTCGGCGTCGTACACGCCGATGCCCAGCGCTTCGAAACGCCGTGCCACGGCACTCTTGCCGGCCGCAACGCCACCGGTCAGGGCGACGACGCAATGGCGGATGCCGCCGCGCGTGGCCGCCACGTTCATCACGCGCGTACCGCGACCCAGCGCATCACGGCGCTTGCACCTGCGCCTGCCCGGGCCCCGGCAGCACCCGCTGGCAGTCCTTGCTGAAACGCGCGGTGTCGAAATCGATGTGACGCGTCTGCGCCACCCAACGCGTGTGGTAGCGCCAGTCGCGGCTGAACAGGCTCCACGACTCGACATGCTCCGGAAACGTGACGCCGGCCATGTCGATCAGCGATTCGAACGTGTCCGCGGACAGCGTGCGCTTGTCGGCGTTGGCGCGCAGGTTGGCGACGCGCTGCGGAAAGTCCTTCCGGTAGGCGTCGGAATACCAGACGAACGCCGAGATCTCGTATTCCCATTTGGTGCCGACGCCGTGCCCCTCCTTGTCGCAGGTGGGCGTGGGCAGGATTTCGCCGTGGTCGGATTCGTACCACAGCGCCGTCACCGCGCCGCTTTCCCGCAATACGTGAATGACTTGAGCCAGGACATGGTCGGTATACAGGACCGAATTGTCGTAGGCGTTGCGCGCACGCTCGTCGTGGGTGCCTTCGCCGGGCGGTGAAATCTGGGTGGGCTTCCAGTGCTCGAAGGCGCGCGGGTACCGGTAATCGTATTTCACGTGGCTGCCCATCAGGTGCAGCACGATGAAAAGGTCGTGGTTGGACGCGTGCAGCGCATCCTTCAACGGCTGGATCAGGTCCCCGTCATAGCTGCCGGGCGCGGTCCACGAAGCGTGGTTCAGCCATTCGACGTGCTGGGCTTCATACGCGTACATCGACACCGGGGAATCGAATTCGCCGATCGCCTGCTGGTTGGAAATCCAGTACGTCTCGTAACCGCCCTCCTGCATCGCGCGCAGGATCGACGCTTCGTGCCAGGGCGCGTCCCACTCCATGTCGGGCTTGCGGCGGGTCAGGATCATCGGGATCGCGGCGATCGATTCCGGCCATGAGGTGATGAAGTGCCGCAGTGGCACGAGGTTCCTGAGCTTCGACAGTTCCGGATTGGTCGCGCGGTCGTAGCCGAACAGTTGCCAGTCCGCGCGCCGGCTGCTTTCGCCGATCACCAGCACGTACACCTGGCGCTGGCCGAGTGGCGGCCCGACGCGTCGCGCGTGGAAGCTGAAGTTCCTGAACTGCGCGGCCTCGCGGCGCATCCGGTCCCATTCCTGGCGGTATTCCACCACGCGCGGCGCTACCCCGAACGGGAAACCGTTCTTGATGGCGTCGCCATAATCTGCGAGCGGCGTCGCCAGCGATTCCGATGCTTCGCTGCTTGCGGGACGCTCGGTGGCGAACCCGATCCCGAGCGGAATCAGCGCCGCGAGGATGCCGGCCAGCAGCACCGCACCGCGCGAAGGATTGCCCAGGCGCCAGCGCAGCCGCGCGCGCCAGCTCGACCAGCTTGCCAGCAGCGCCAGTGCGAGGCCCGCCAGCAGCACCACCGCAAGCGGCACCAGCATGCCGGCGAAGTATTCGCGCGCCTCCAGCGGATTGGTCGCGACGATGGTCGCGATGATCTGGGCCGAGGTCGGATGGTGGTATTGCGCGACGTAAAACGTCTCGAGCGGCGCCAGCAGCGCGACCGGCGCCAGCAGCAGGCATGCCAGCCACGGCCAGCGCCCCAGTACGGTAAACCACACCGCCAAGAGTGCCAGCGGCAGCACCACCGCCGCGATCCACACCGCGCCACTCCGGTCGTACGCCAGCCACACCAGGTTCGGCAGCAGCAGCAATGCGACCAGCAGGGCGATTGCGCCGATGGCAAGCTTCGGCGAAAGCAGGGACGAAGCGTGGTTCATCGCCGGCACGGGCGCGCAAAACCGTGGAGCTTAGCGGGACTGGGCTGAACCTGCCAGCGCACCGGCGGGCGTCGTCGCCGGTGGCGCGAGTCCCGGTACGGACGGCGACGCCGGCTCCATCAACGAAACCCGGTGAGGCGCAGGTACGCCACGAGGATCTGATCGCCGGCGACCAGCCAGATCCACATCGCGATTGCGAGGAATGGGCCGAATGCGAACGGCACCGAACGATCCTTGCCGGCGGCGCGCAGCATGATGAGGCCACCGACGACGCCGGACAGCGCCGCAATGATGATCACGGGGAGCAACGCCGTCGCGCCCAGCCATGCACCGGCCGCGGCGAACAATTTGAAATCGCCGTGGCCCATGCCTTCCTTGCCGGTGGCGAGCTTGAACGCCCAGTACACCGCCCACAGCGCGAGGTAGCCGATGGCGGCGCCGATCACGGCCTCGCGCGGGCTGTCGTACAGCGGCACCAGCGACAGCAGCAATCCCAGCCACAGCAGCGGCAGGGTCAGCGAATCAGGCAGCAACTGCGTGCGGAAATCGATGCCGGCGGCGGCGACGAGCATCCAGGTGAAGACGAGTCCACCCGCGGCCTGCCACGTCGCGCCGAAGTGCCAAACCACGATCGCGCTGGCGACGCCGGTGACGAGTTCGACCAGCGGGTACTGCACCGAAATGCGCGCCTTGCAGTACCGGCAGCGGCCGCGCAACAGTAGCCAGGAGACGAGCGGGATGTTGTCCCACGGCGCCAGCGGATGCTTGCAGTGCGGGCAGTGCGAGGCCTTGCGCACGAGGTCCGGCGGCGGCTCGATGTCCTCGTCGGGCAGCGCCAGCATGTCGCGTGCGTCGCGCCGCCAGAAGTATTCCATCCGCGCCGGCAGGCGCAGGATCACCACGTTGAGGAAACTGCCGACGATCACGCCGAGCACGCCGGCGATGGCGATCCAGAAGGGGAGGGGGAGGCTGGCGGTCACGGGGTATCGGGCGTCATGGCGAAGACAGATCAGCCCTTTCGTGCTGCCCGGCGCTCGAAATCAATACAAGCTGGTAATTCCGGGTTCTCGCGCCGATAGAGCCGGCGCGAGCCCCGGAATGACGACATGAAATTCCGGTGGCCGCCTTGCCCGGAAGTTGGCACGATCAGAACGTGCCGGCCAGCTTGAAGATCGGCAGATACAGCGCGATCACCATGCCGCCGACCAGGGTGCCGATGACCACCATGATCAGCGGCTCCAAAAGGGTCGAGAGCGTGTCGACGGCGTTGCTGACCTCGGCCTCGAAAAACTCGGCGACCTTGTACAGCATCTTGTCGAGCGCGCCAGATTCTTCGCCGATCGACACCATCTGCGTGACCATGTTGGGGAACAGGTTGGTCTGGTTCATCGCCAGATGCAGCGGATGGCCGACCGCAACGTCATCGCGCATCTTGCGGATCGCCTGCCCGTAGACGACGCTGCCGGTCGCACCCGATACCGAGTCGAGTGCTTCGACCAGTGGCACGCCGGCGGCGAAGGTGACGCCGAGCGTGCGCGCGAAGCGCGCGATCGCCGACTGGCGCAGGATGTTGCCGATGATCGGGATCTTGAGCGACAGGCGGTCGACCGAGTGCGCCATCTTCTCCGAGCGCTTGTAGGCCATGATGATCGCGACGATCGCCGCGATCACCACCACCAGGAATGGCAGCCAGAAGTGCTGCATGAACTCGGATATCGATACCACCATCTGGGTGAACGCCGGCAGCGCCACGCCCGCGCTCTTGAACACGTTCTGGAACACCGGCACCACGAACACCAGGAGGATCAGCATCACCACGAACGCGACCACCAGCACCGCCGCGGGATAGAACAGCGCCTTCTTGATCTTGGCCTTGATGCCCTCGATGCGTTCCTTGTAGGTCGCGACCGTGTCCAGCACCGTGTCCAGCACGCCCGCCGATTCGCCCGCGCGCACCAGGTTCCGATACAGCTCGTCGAACTGCACCGGGTACTTCGCCATCGCCTCGTGCAGCGACGCGCCGCCCTCGATGTTCTGCTTGACGTCGGTCAGCATGTTCTTGAAGCGCACGTTGCGCTGGCCGCCGGCGATGATCTCGAAGGCCTGCACCATGGGCACGCCGGCCGCCATCATCGTCGCGATCTGGCGACTGAAAATGGCGACGTCGCGCGGCTTGACGCGCGAGCCCGCGGCGCCGAACAGGGGCTTCGGCTTTTCCTTGACCTGCTGCGGGTTCATGCCTTGGCGGCGCAGCTCGGCCTTGACCAGGCTCGCGTTGCGCGCCTGCATCTCGCCCTTCATCCTGGCGCCGCGCTTGTCGAGCGCGACCCACTCGTAGACGGTCAGTTGCTTGACCGCCGCGCGGGCGGCGCCGACATTGCCGGCGAGTTTGGTTGCAACGGTGGCGGTGGGCATGTTTCAGGTTCCCCAGTTGTGCCGCTTACGCCATTCCGGCGGCGGCGTTCTCCACGATCAAGCCCAGTCCCCAGCCAAATGATTCGTCATTCCGGGGCTGCCCGCGCTGTTTGCGGGCAGAACCCGGAATCCAGCTCTTCGGCCCGGCGGCGCAACGGCTGGATTGACTCGCCGCGTCCTGCGGCTCGCCCTTCGGGCCATCGGCTCCGCCGATGTTCGCTTCGGCATCCTGCCTTCGCAGTCGGGTTCTGTTCGCGAAAGAGCCGCGAACGGTCCCGGAATGACGAAATATTCTGACGGCTGTGCCTCAATCCTTCGTGACGCGATCGATCTCCGCGAGGCTGGTGACGCCCTGTTTCACCTTCATCAACGCCGACTGGCGCAAGTTGCGCACGCCTTCCCGACGCGCGACCTCGGCGATCTGCAGGGCACTGCCGCCTTCCAGGATGACCCTCTGGATCTCCTCGGTCATCGGCATCACCTCGTAAATGCCCGTGCGGCCCTTGTAACCCTCGTTGCAGCCCGAGCAGCCTACCGCGTCGTAAAGCGTCAGGCCGTGATCGATGTCCGCCTTGCTGAAACCTTCGGCCAGCAGTGCCGCCTCGGGAAGTTCCATGGGCTTCTTGCAATCGTGCAGGCGCCGCGCGAGCCGCTGCGCGATCACCAGCGACACCGACGAGGTGAGGTTGTAGGGCGCGATGCCCATGTTCATCAAGCGCGTGATGGTCTGTGAAGCATCGTTGGTGTGCAGGGTCGACAGCACCATGTGGCCGGTCTGCGCGGCCTTGATCGCGATCTCGGCGGTTTCGAGGTCGCGGATTTCGCCGACCATGATCACGTCCGGGTCCTGGCGCAGGAACGAGCGCAGCGCGGCGGCGAAGGTCATGCCGCGCTTCTCGTTGTGCTGGACCTGGTTGATGCCCTCCACCCGGATTTCGACCGGGTCCTCGACCGTCGAGATGTTGCGCACGACCGTGTTCAGGATGTTGAGCGCGGTATACAGCGACACGGTCTTGCCGGAACCCGTCGGGCCCGTCACCAGCACCATCCCGTAGGGCTTGTTGATGGCCTCGAGGAACAGATCCTTCTGGTCTTCCTCGTAGCCCAGCTTTTCGATGCCGAGGCGGGCCGCCGCGGCATCCAGGATGCGCAGCACGATCTTCTCGCCGCCCAGTGTCGGCAGCGTGGACACGCGAAAGTCGAACGATTTGGTCTTGGACAGGTTCAGCTTCATGCGCCCGTCCTGCGGCACCCGGCGCTCGGCGATGTCGAGCCGCGCCATGACCTTGAGGCGCGACGAGATGCGCGGCGCCAGTTTCAGCGGTGGCGAGGAAACCGCCTTCAGCACGCCGTCCATGCGCACCCGCACGCGGTATTTCGACTCGTAGGGTTCGAAGTGGACGTCCGAAGCGCCGCGCTTGATCGCGTCCAGCAGGATCTTGTTGACGTACTTGACGACCGGCGCGTCGTCGGTGGAGTTGCCATCCACCACCGCGGTATCCGCACCCTCGTCGTCGCCCTCGCCCAGGGTGAGGCCGTCCAGGCCCTCATCGCCGTCATCGCCGCCGATGCTGATGCTTTGCGCGTTCTGCGCCTGCTCGATGCCGCGCCGCAACTGTTCGGCCTCGATCAGCACGGGCTCGATCGCGCAATTGGTGTGGAACTTGATTTCCTCCAGCGCGCGCGGATTGGCGGGATCCTTCGTCCCGACGAACAGGCGATTGCCGCGCTTCAGGAGCGGCAGCGCCGTGTGCTTCTCGATCAGGTCCTCCGACAGCTCGCCCACTGGCAACTGGGTCACGTCGATCGCCGAGATGTCCAGCATCGGCACGCCGAATTCGGCGGACAGCGCCTGCGTCATGCGCAGGCCGTCAACCATGCCGTTCTCGACGAGGTATGCGGTCACCGGCAGTTTCTGCCTGGCCGCTTCTTCCACCGCCGAGCGTGCATCGATCTCGGTCAGCACACCTTCCAGCGCCAGGCGGCGCGGGACACCCGTCAGGCCGGGCATGAGCGGGACCGGGTTCATCTGTGTTGCCATGGAATGCCTTGAACCCCTTGAGTTGCAAGCTGAATGTAACGCAACTTCAGCCAATTGGGCAGGTCGGGGCGAGACG
>JBOHYX010000090.1:0-8306 GCA_050738115.1 Rhodanobacteraceae bacterium | reverse complement strand
CGTGGCAGCCGGATTCACCGACCTTCTGGAGTTCTACTTCTCGGCGCCCAACGCCAGCGGCGGCATTGCGATCTACAGCGGCCTCGACGGGAAGGGCACCCTGCTCGCCAGCGGGAATCTCGGCAGCACGCCCGTCAACTGTGGCGGCAGTGGCCCCATCATCGGGCGGGGTGACTGCTGGGACGCCTTCAGTCTCAATTTCTCCGGCATCGCGCAGTCCGTGGTGTTTGCGACGAAGGCCGGAACCATCGGCTTCGACGACGTGCGCATCACCCTGTACACGCCGGCCGCGAACGTGCGGGAACCGGCCGCGCTTGGCACCTTCGGCTTGGGCGCGCTGTTGGTCGGCTTGTTCGTGGGGCTGCGCCGGCGCTTCGGCTGAGGATCAGGGGCCGGGCCCGTGCGGCACTCAGGCAACCCCCGGCAACAGGGGCTGTTTTTGGGCGCGCGCCGGCGCTGGCGGGTCGACGCTGTCGCGTTTCTGCCGTGTAAATGCGTCGGAATACCTTACATTTCAGCGCGTTTTGGTGACCCGGTTACAAAAATAAATATATATGTATCAATAACATACGTAGTTGGCACCCAACTTGCTTTATATGGCTGCCTGACCAGACGCAACATCAAACAGAGGAGTCGCACCATGAACACAGTCAAGGCACTTGGACTCGTCGGGTTGGCCACCGCGGGTCTTTTCGCAGCACAGGCGTTTGCAACCACCTGCCCAGCGTCATCGCCCACAGCGGGCGCTGGCGCGATGCAAGGCTCGCCGGTCTGCATTGCACCCTATGGAAGTGATGGCCCCGGCACTGGTCTTGCCAACGTATTGGGAATCTACAACGCAAGCACCAACCCGGACGGGATCATCAAGCCCGGTGGTACTGCAGTCAATCCGTACACTCAGCAGGCACAGCAACCGTACTGGTCGATCAATTCATCCGGTGGCAGCGTGGCAAACATCCTGCTGCAGATTGCGGGAAATGCTGGCACCGATACGTTCGGTATCTTCGATCCGACCGATCCCAGCAACAAGTTCGCGATCTTCACGGATGGCGCCAACGGCCAGCAGACGACGTTGACCGTATGGCTCAATGGCGGCTATTCGCTCAATGGCACTCCCGTGCAGGCTACGTTCGGGGTGACCAACTATTTCGGGTATTACCTCATTTCGGGTGGGCAGACGTTCTACTCGCTCCCCTCGCTCAATGAGACAAGCTCTCTGTACCCGGATGGCACGCCGCACATGGTTGCGTATCAGGGCAACGGCAGCGATCTTGTCGCGCTGAATGGACATCCCGGCGGGTTGTGGGACTCCTCTGAGTACATCCTGGCGTGGGAAGATCTCCCGTTCGGCGACTCGGATCTCGACTACAACGATTTCATCGTGGAGGTTGAGTCCGTCCATCCGGTTCCCGAACCCGCCGTGCTCGGCATGTTCGGCCTCGGCCTGCTGGCGATCGCGATGGCCGCCGGCCTGCGCCGCCGCCGCGCCAACGAGGCGTGATCGATCCCTGTTCCTGACCACGTTCAAAAGAACCTGGATGTCATTCATGGCCCGCCATCGGCGGGCCATTTTTATGGACTTCCGGAGGAAGGGTGCGGTCCGGTCGCGCGAACAGACGGAGCAGGCGCTTCGCGCCGGCGCGATCCTGCCGTTGCCTCGGCGTACATCACGCCGCGGAATCGAGCTGCCAGCCGGGAAACACCAGAACCGCAGGGTGGCAGTGCAGGGCTGTTGCCAGCGTCTTGGCCCGCTCGACGCCCAGGTTGACGCGCCCATTCTCAATGCTTGAGATGGTGGTCTGCGGAATACCGCACAGCGCGGAAAGTTGCGTCTGGCTGAGCCCCTGCAACTCCCGAATGATTCGCACTGATTCACCGGGGTAACGTCAACGCGCTTTTTGGCGGGAATGAGTTTTTCCATGTCAGCAGCTGGATTCCGGGTTCGCCCTGCGATGAAGCCGCAGGTCGCCCCGGAATGACCAAAGACGGAACGGTCCGATGCCACGGCGTCGAGTCATGGTACCGCGAACGCCGGCAGGGTCTTGTTGCCACCTGACATGCACGCTCCTGCGCTGGGTGGCCGCACGCGGAGCGACTGGTACACTAATTGCATGCGTTAACTCGGTCACGGAATCAGGGTGGGAAGCCGGCCATGCAACGGCTCAGGATCGACTTGGTAGCCGCGGCGCGGCCGAATTTCATGAAGGTGGCGCCGCTCTGGCACGTGCTGCACGGCGAGCCGTGGTGCAACGTGCGGCTGGTGCACACCGGCCAGCACTACGACGCCAACATGTCCGACGCGTTCTTCCGCGATCTGCGCTTGCCGGCGCCGGACCTGCACCTCGACGTCGGCAGCGGCAGCCATGCGGCGCAGACCGCGGGCGTGATGCTGGCCTATGAAGCCGTCTGCAACGCGGCCCGTCCGGATCTCACCGTGGTGGTGGGCGACGTCAATTCGACGGTCGCCTGTGCGCTGGTCGCGTCCAAGCTGTGGATCAAGGTCGCGCATCTCGAGGCAGGCCTGCGCAGCGGCGACCGGCGGATGCCGGAGGAAATCAACCGGCTCGTCACCGACACCCTCGCCGACATCCTGTGGACGCCCTCGCCGGACGGCGACGAGAATCTCGCGGCGGAAGGCGTGCCGGCGGAGAAGGTGACCCGCGTCGGCAACATCATGCTGGATTCCTACGAGCTGATGAAGGACCGCATCCAGGCGAGCGGCGAGCGCGACCGGCTGGGGCTTGCGCCGCGCGCGTACGGCGTCGTCACGTTGCACCGTCCATCCAACGTCGACACCGCGCCGCGGCTCACGACGCTGGTCGGGCAACTGACCGCGATCGCGGCAAAGCTGCCGCTGGTGTTTCCGGTGCACCCGCGCACCCGCAAGAACCTCGAGGCGTTCGGCTTGTGGCAGCGGCTTGCCGCGGCGCGGGGGATGACGGTCACGGAACCGCTGGGCTACGTGGATTTCATGAACCTGGTATCGGGCGCGCGGCTTGCGACCACCGATTCGGGCGGCATCCAGGAGGAAACCACCTACCTCGACATCCCGTGCCTGACCCTGCGCACGACCACGGAACGGCCGATCACCGTGACGGAAGGCAGCAACCGGCTGGTGACGGCGGAAACGCTGGCCACCACGGTTGATGCGATCCTCGCGGGCCGCTGGCCGCACGGCCGCAAGCCCGAGTTGTGGGACGGAAAGACCGCCGGTCGCGTGGCTGCGGACATCCGGCGGCGGCTGCTGGATGCGGGCGATGCGGAAGGCGCCGTGGATCGAACGGATGCGCGGCAGGCGGTGGGCAATGGGTGACGGTTGGGTGGCGCGCGGGATTTCGGTCGTGCGCGCGGCGCGCTCCTACAACGGTGTCGCGGACCGCCAGGGCATTTGTAGGAGCGCGCCTGCGCGCGACCGGACCCTCGGCGCACATCCGAACCCCGGTCGCCGGCAGGCCGGCTCCTACAAAAGCGCTGTGGATCCGCCGCACGATTCGGCCGGCGGGACAGGAACATGGACACCATCGTCCTTGCCGGGTACCTGACCGCCGCCGCCGCGTTCTTCGCAGCCACCGGGCTGCTCGCGGTCGGCTGGCGTGGCCAGCGCACGGGCGCGTTGCTGATCGTCGGCACCGTCGTGTCGGCGCTGTGGGGCCTGGTGCTCGCGTACGCCGAATGGCGGCACGACTTTTCCTTCAACTGGGTGCTGCTCGCGGAAGCGCTGCGTTACGGTGCGTGGCTGACCTTCCTTGGGTCGCTGTTCGGTGCGTGGCCGATGACGGGCCTGCTGCGCGGGTCGCGGATCGTCGCGCACGCGCTGTGGATCCTGCTGGCGCTGTACTGCCTGCTGCCGGCGACCGGGCTCGCCGGGGTGGTCGGCGTGCCTTTCAGCATTGGCGTGCCGATGATCGGGATGCTGCTGCTGGCGCTCGTCGGCGTGGTGTTGCTGGAACAACTGTTTCGCAACGTCGAGCCGGACCAGCGCTGGGCGATCAAGTTCCTGGTGATCGCGCTGGGCGCGATGTTCGCCTACGACATCTTCCTGTACTCGTATGCGATCTTGTACCAGCAGTTCAACGCCAGCGCGTGGGCGGCGCGCGGCTTCGTCGACGCACTGCTGGTGCCGCTGCTGCTGGTGGCGGCCGCGCGCAACCGCGACTGGTCGCTCGAGGTCGGCGTGTCGCGGCGCGCGGTGTTCTATTCCACGACCCTGCTGGTGGTCGCGTTCTACATCATCGCGACCGCGTTCGGTGGCTATTACGTGCGCCTGTACGGCGGCTCGTGGGGTCGCGTCGCCGAGATCACGCTGATCTGTTTCGCGGTGCTGGGCGTGCTGGTCGTCGCGAGTTCCGGGCAGGCGCGATCGCGCCTGAAGATGTTCCTGCACAAGAATTTCTACAGCTTCCGCCACGATTACCGCGAGGAATGGCTGCGCCTGACGACGACGTTGTCGGCCAGTGACGCCGACACCGAATTGCCGCAACGCGCGGTGCGCGCGATGGCGCAGATCATGGACTGTCCGGCCGGCGCGCTGCTGTTGTGCGATGACGCCGCGGCGCTTGCGCCGGCGGCCGACTGGAACATGGCGCTGCAGCCCGGCCTGAAACTTGCCGCCGACGGCCCGGCCTTCGAGTTCATGCGCCAGCGCCGCTGGATCCACGATCTCGGCGCGCCGCCGCCGCTGGGCGACGAGCGGTTGCGCGCGCCGGCGGAACTGGCCGCGCTGCCGCAGGCGTGGCTCCTGGTGCCGCTGATCCTGGAGGACCGCCTGATCGGCTGCGTGGTGTTGGCGCAGGCGCGCGCACGGCGCGCGCTGGATTGGGAGGACATCGACCTGCTGCGCACCGCGGGCACTCAGGTCGCTGGCACGCTGGCGCAGGCCGCCAACGCACGGCGCCTCGCCGAGGCGCGCCAGTTCGAGGGTTTCAACCGGCTCACCGCGTTCCTGATGCACGACCTCAAGAACGTCGCCGCGCAGCAGTCATTGTTGCTGCAGAATGCCGAACGTCACAAACGCAACCCGGCTTTCGTGGATGACATGTTGGCGACGGTCGACAATTCGGTACGGCGCATCACGCGCCTGCTCGAGCAACTGCGCGGCGATGCGCGGCCGGCGGGCGTGGCCTGCGTGCGGCTCGCGCCGGTCGTCGAACGGGCGCTGGGCGAATGCGCGGCGCAGGCGCCGGCGCCCGGTTACCGCGCGCCGGCGGAGGAGCTCTGGATCAAGGCCGATGCCGAACAGCTCGCAACGGTGCTGGGACATTTGATCCGCAATGCGCAGGATGCGGCGACCGCCCAGGGCCACGTCACCCTGCGCGCCCGGGCCGACGCGGGGCACGCACTGGTCGACATCGAGGACGATGGCCTCGGCATGGACGAGGCCTTCGTCCGCGACTGCCTGTTCAAGCCGTTCTTCAGCACCAAGGGCAGCCGCGGCATGGGCATCGGTGCGTACCAGGCGCGCGAGTACGTGCGCTCGCTGGGCGGCACGCTCGCGGTCGAAAGCACGCCGGGGCGCGGAACCGTGTTCAGCATCCGCCTGCCGCTCGCCACGCCCGTGGACGCGCGCGCGTCCACCCACGTACTGGGAGCAGCCTCATGAGCACGTCGCCGCGTTGCCTGCTGGTCGTCGAGGACGATCCGGGCCTGCAGAAACAGTTGCGCTGGAGCTTCGACGGCTACGAGGTCGCCGTCGCCGGCGATCGCGGCACCGCTCTCACCCTGTTGCAGCGGCACGCGCCGGCGGTGGTACTGCAGGATCTCGGGCTGCCGCCGGACGCGGCCGGCACGGCCGAGGGCTTCGCGACGATCGCCGACACCCTCGAGCAGGCGCCGTACACCAAGATCATCGTCGTGACCGGCAACGGCGACCGCGACAACGCGGTCAAGGCGATCGGCGCCGGCGCCTACGATTTCTGCTCCAAGCCGCTCGATCTCGAGGTGCTGCGCCTGATCGTGGATCGGGCGTTCCGGGTGCACGATCTCGAAGCCGAGAACCGCCGCCTGCAGAGCGAGACGACGCTGGCGCTCGACGGCGTCATCGGCAACAGCGAGGCGATGCGCGACGCGTGCCGGCTGGTCGAGAAGGTCGGGCCCACCAACGCGACGGTGCTGCTGCTGGGCGAAACCGGTACTGGCAAGGAAGTGTTCGCGCGCGCGGTGCACCATCTGAGTACCCGGCGCGACGGCCCTTTCATCGCGATCAACTGCGCGGCGATTCCCGAGACCCTGCTGGAAGCCGAACTGTTCGGGTACGAGAAGGGTTCCTACACCGGCGCGCACAAGCAGACGCGCGGCAAGATCGAACTCGCCGACCACGGCACGCTGCTGCTGGACGAGATCGGCGACATGCCGCTGGCGCTGCAATCCAAGCTGCTGCGGTTCCTGCAGGAGCGCGTGCTGGAGCGCATCGGCGGGCGCGAGACGATCGCGGTGGACGTCAGGATCATCTGCTCGACCCATCAGGACTTGCAGGCCCTGATCAAGGCGGGGCGGTTCCGTGAGGACCTGTTCTACCGCGTCCGCGAAGTGACAATCCAGTTGCCGCCGCTGCGCAACCGCGGCGGCGACACGGTGCTGCTGGCGCAGCATTTCCTGGAGCAGGCGGCGCAGCGGCACGGACGCAACGTGCGCGGCTTTTCCGCCAAGGCGGTGAAGGCGATCGAGGCGCATCCGTGGCGCGGCAATGTGCGCGAGCTCGAGAACGCCATCAACGGCGCGGTCATCCTCGCCGACGGCAAGCAGATCCATCCCGCGGACCTGCACCTGGAAGCCGGTGGCGATGAAATGCTGGACCTGCGCGAGGTGCGCGGTGCGGCCGAACGGCAGGCGATCGAGCGGGCGATGACCCGCGCCGGCGGCAACCTCTCGCGGGTGGCCGAGCTGCTTGGCATCAGCCGGCCGACGCTGTATGAACTGCTGGACAAACACGGCTTGAAGAAGCCGACCCATTCCGACTGACGCCGGCACTGCGCCGGCCCGACAGGGGCACGCACATGCACAATGCATCAATGACCCGGAACCTAGCCCGCGGGGTGGCCGTATTCTGCCTTGGCCTCGCGCTTGCGGGCTGCGGCCTTGCCAGCGGCCACGGCAGCGTGTCGACCGGCGAAAAATACCAGGCCGAGGGCAAATACCGCGCGGCCTACATCGAAGCCAAGAAGGTCCTGCAGCGCGACGACAAGAACGGCGAGGCGTGGCTGCTGCTCGGCCAGGCTTCGCTGATGCTGGGCAACCCCAAGGACGCGATGAGCGACCTCGATCACGCCCGCAGCCACGGCGTGCCCGAGGCGCGCTGGGCGGTGCCGGTCGGGCGCACGCTGCTGGTGAGCCAGCAGTTCGGCGAAATCCTGAAGACGCTGCCGGCCGACCTCCAGGCCGAGCCCGCCACCCGGGCGCGCGTGGACGTGCTGCGCGGCGATGCGCAGCGCGCGTTGAAGCAGCCCGATCAGGCAAAACAATCCTACGACGCCGCGCTCAAGCTCGACCCCAAGGCCTCGCAGGCGCTGGTCGGCTTGGCGCGGCTGGCCGAGGACACCCACGATACCGATGCCGCGAACAAGTATGTCGAGCAGGCGCTGGCGGCCGCGTCGGACAACCCGCAGGCGTGGGTCGCGAAGGGCGACCTCGCGTTCGCGGGCGGGGATTTCGCCGGCGCCGAAGCCAACTACGACAAAGCGCTCGCCATCAAGAACGCCGATTGGCTGCCGCAGGACGCCTTCTACGCCCGCGCGCGCCTGGTCGAGGCGCAGACCCGCCAGAGCCAGTACGACAAGGCGCTGGCCAATATCGACACGATGGAAAAGATGGCGCCGGAGATGCCGTACACGCATTACCTGCACGCCGTCGTGCTGTACCAGCAGGGCCATCTCGATGATGCGGTGACGCAGCTCCAGCAGGTCCTGAAGGCCGCCCCCAACAACGTTCCCGCGCAGATGCTGATGGGTGCGGTCAATTACGCGCAGGCCGATTACGGCCAGGCCGAAATGAACCTGAGCAACGTGCTGGGCGTGGATGGGCAGAACGTCGCGGCGCGCAAGCTGCTGGCGCTGACGTTCTATCGCGAGGGCCGCTCGCAGCAGGCGCTCGGCACGCTGCGGCCGGCGGTGCCGGGCAACCCGACCGATCCCGAGTTGCTGGCGCTGTTGCAGCGGGCGACCGCCGAGGGCGCCGGGTTGCCGCCGTCGATGGAGAAGCAACACGCGGCGGGCCAAGCCGGGCAAATCGCCGTCGCGACCAGCGCGCCTACCGGCCCGTTCGCGAGGGTCGGCGAGGCGCTGGCCGCCGGCAATCTCGCGGAGGCCATCCGG
>JBOHYX010000089.1:0-8311 GCA_050738115.1 Rhodanobacteraceae bacterium | reverse complement strand
GCACGGCCTCGAGCAATTCGAGCGGGGTATCTTCGTCGAAGACCGTGACCGCGTCGACGCAGCCGAGCGCCGCCAGCATCGCGGCCCGCTCGCGCTCGCCGACCAGCGGGCGTCCCGGTCCCTTGAGGCGTTGCACGGATGCGTCACTGTTGATGGCGACGATGAGGGCATCACCGCAGCGCGCGGCCTCGTGCAACAGCGCGAGGTGGCCCGCGTGCAACAGGTCGAAGCAGCCGTTCGTCAATGCGATGCGCTTGCCCGAGGCTCGCCAGTCCTCGACTTGCCGGACCAGTTCGGCACGCCCGAGCACCCTGCGGGTGCCGGCACGCTCGGTGGCCGCCAGGATTTCCTCCGGCGTCACGCTGACGGTGCCGATCCTTGCGATCGAGATGCCCGCCGCGACATTCGCGAGCGACGCCGCCTCGATGAGGGTTGCGCCGGCAGCCAGCGTCGCTGCGAGCACCGCGAGCACGATGTCCCCCGCGCCGGTCGGATCGGACAGGACTTGCGCGTGCGCGGCGATGGCCCGGCACCGTCCGCGGGCCGGCGCGACGAGGATTCCGTGCTCCGCGCGCGTCACCGCGAGGGCATCGACGCCCAGGTCCGCAGCCAGGGATTGCGCGGCCGCGGCGAGTGCCGCGGTGTCTGCCGGATCGAAGGTCCTGCCGGTCGCCGCCTCCAGCTCGCGGATGTTGGGCGTGATCACGCTTGCACCGCGATAGCTGCAGAAATCCGGTTGCTTGGGGCCGACCACGATATGAGCCGCGGCGCCCGTCGCGGCCTCGACGAGCCCGGCGAACAGCGCCGGCGTCAACACGCCCTTGGCGTAATCGCTGGCGACGATGACGTCCGGGACGGGCCCGGCGTGCAACTGCCCGAGCATCCAGCGGACGTCGTCGGCCTGGCACGGCGCCGTGTCTTCCCAGTCCAGCCGCACGAGTTGCTGGTGGCGGGCGAGTCCGCGCAGCTTGCGCGTGGTGCGCCGCGCTGCCACTCGTCGTACCGCCCGTGTGTCGATGCCGGCGTCCCCGCACTGCTTCAGGATGCGCTCGCCCTCCGGGTCGGCACCGATCGCGCCGGCGAGGCTGGCGTGTGCACCGAGGGCGGCCACCTGACGCGCCACGTTGGCGGCGCCGCCGAGACGATCTTCGGATCGCTGCACGCGGATCACCGGCACCGGGGCCTCGGGCGAGATTCGGTCGGTGTCGCCGATCGCGTATTCATCGAGCATGATGTCACCGACGACCCAGACGCGAAGGTCGCGCAGGCGCCCGAAGACCGGATCCAGCCGCGCCCGCTCGAGGCCGGCGAGCGACGTGTGTGCCGTCAGCTCAGCCATCGATGCCTTCCTCGAGCGCTTGCGCGATCGCGTGGATGCACACGTCGTGGACCTCCTGGATGCGCGCGGTGACAGCGGAGGGAACGCACACCGCCACGTCGACCTCGCGTGCGAGCGCGCCGTCCCCCGCGCCGGTGAGTGCGACCACCTTGCAGCCGCAGGTGCGTGCCGTGCGCACCGCGTCGATCACGTTGGCGGAGTTGCCGCTGGTGCTGATGGCCACCAGTACGTCGCCGGGCCGGCCCAGTGCCTCGACCTGACGCGTGAACACGCGTGCATATCCATAATCGTTGCCGATCGCCGTGAGGGTGGCTGCATCGGCGGTCAACGCGACCGCCGCGAGTGCGTGGCGATCATCGTGGAAACGACACACCAGTTCGGCGACGAAATGCTGCGCCGAGGCCGCGCTGCCGCCGTTGCCGCAGGCGAGCACTTTGTGGCCTGTGGCGAGGCTCGCGCGCAGCATTGCAATCGCCTCTTCGAGGGACGGCCACAGCGCGCTGGCGGCACCCATCACCGCGGCGTGTTCGGCGAAAATCGTACGGATGTTCATGCGGCAGGCCCCCCACCCGTCGTGATCGTGCCCGCCAGCAGCGCGGACGTGAAAGCCGCGAGGTCATCGAAAACCGGCACGTCTGTATCCGCAAGGCGGGTCGCGGTGACGGCACCTTTCCCGGTGCGGACCAGCGCCACGGGGATGCCGGCGCGCCGCGCCGCCTCGATGTCGCGGACGTCGTCACCGACGGCGATGGTCGCGTCGCGCGGGATACGCGTCGTCCGCAGCGCGTCCAGCAACAGCCCCGGCGCACGTTTGCGGCATGCACATGCGCGCGACGGCGCATGCAGGCATGTGAACACGTGATCGATCGCGCCGCCGGCGTGGGCCGCCTCCTCGCACATCCGATGGTGGATCGCATCCAGCGCGGTGCGCGCGAGGAGTCCACGACCAACCGCGGACTGGTTGGTCGCGACCGAAATGCACCATCCCGCGGCGTGCAGGCGGGCAAGGCTGTCGAGCGCGCCCGGCAGCCAGCGCCACTGCGACCAGTCGACGAGGTAACCGCCGACGGGCAGCTCGGCATCGAGGACGCCGTCGCGGTCGAGGATCACGTGGCGAGCGGCCTGGCGCATGCCTGCCTCAGCGGTACCGGTCGGGTTGCGAGAGGTAGTCGTGCACGTAGCGGCGCACGCCATCCTCGATGGACGTGAAAGTCTGGGTGAAACCCGCGTCGCGCAGGCGCCGCATCCGCGCCTCGGTGAAGTATTGATAGTGTTTGCGCAGTGCCTCCGGCATTTCCCGGTACACGACGTTCGCCGGACGCCCGAGCGCTGCGAAGAGGGCGCGCGCCAGATCGGCGAAACTGCGCGCGCTGCCGGTCCCGGCGTTGAAAAGGCCGCTGACACCCGGGTGGTCCAGCAGCCAAAGCACCACATCCACGCAGTCGTCGACGTGGATGAAGTCGCGTTTCTGCTCGCCATCCGCGACGTCGGCGCGCGCGGACTTGAACAGGGCCACCGGTTCACCGCGTGCCGCCGCGGGGTACGCGTGCGCGACGACGCTCTGCATCGCCCCCTTGTGGTATTCGTTCGGGCCGTAGACGTTGAAGAACTTGAGGCCCGCCCACTGTGCCGGAGTCTCCTCGCCATCGGCGACGGCGCGCGCGATCCGCCGGTCGAACAGGTGCTTGCTCCAGCCGTACAGGTTCAGCGGGTGCAATCGGGAAAGCGCATCCGGCGAGCCATCGTCGTCGTAGCCGTTCTCGCCGGCACCGTAGGTCGCGGCCGACGACGCATACACGAAGCGCGTGCCGTGCGCTGCGCACCATTGCCAGAGGTACCACGACAGGCCGAAGTTGGTGCGCAGCACGAGGTCCGCGTCCGTGGCGCTGGTGGATGAGATCGCGCCCATGTGCACCACGCCCTGCACGCGATCCCGGTGATGGTCGAGCCATCCGGCGAGTCCATCTGGATGGACGATATCGGAAAGTTCGGCCTTGGCGAGGTTGCGCCATTTGTCGTCCGTGCCCAGGCAATCGCATACCGCGACAGGCACGCCGCGCGCGGACAGCGCGGCGACGATGTTCGAGCCGATGAACCCGGCACCGCCGGTCACGAGGATCATCGAGGGGTCATCCGGTTGCACCGCCGGCCCGGGGTGGAGCGGGGCCGATCGACGTGCCGCCGTTTGCCGTGGCCGGCACGCTGCGGTGGTCGGCGGGATCGTTGACCACGCGGACCATGTCCATCCACCGACGTACGCGTTGCGCGACCACTTCGGGTGTCTGGCCGCGGGTATCGAGCGCCTGGCTGCCGTGACCATAAGGCGCATAGGTCCGCGCGTCGGTCGCCGAGAACAGCCCGCAGGTCGGCACGGCCACCGCGCTTGCAAGGTGCATGACCCCGCAATCGGCACTGACGAACCACGTCATGTTCGCGATCAGCGCGGCCACCTCGCGCAGGTTGGGCGACGCGAACGATGGTCCGGCGCCGCCGAGGCGACGCCGCCCGTTCGGCGGCGCGATTTCGACGACGGGCGCATCGGCGTGCTGTTTTGCGAGTTCATCCAGGAAGCGCCGCCACCAGTCTGCGCTGTAGCGTTTGGCACCGGTGGCGTTCGCAAACACGCCAAGGATCGGGCGATCCAGTTCTTCGCTGTCCGCGGACAGCAGCTTGGCGAGCGTCGCGCGCGCGCCCTCACGCTCGCCTGGTGCGAGCCGCACGTCCAGTAGTGGAAATTCCGGATCGGCATCGTCCGGTGAGCGGGCAAGACTCCGCCGCAGCCAGTACACGGGCCACTGCGCCATGTGCGTCGGCGCCGCAGCGATGGGCCCGCCCGATGCCGGACAGGCTTGCGTACGCTGACGTCGGCCATCGAGCACGCATCCCGCGCCGGCCATGGCTGCCAAGAGGCGCCCCGACTGCGAGCTTGCACAAGGATCGATCACGAGGTCGTAGTGCGCGTGGCGGATTGCAAACACGGTGCGGACGGTCGCCAGCGGATGCCTGACCATCCGGTCGGAAAGGGTGTAGACGCGGGCGATGTTGCCGAAGCCGGCGAAGAGTTCCGCGCCGTGCCGACCGGCCAGGACAATGTCGACCGCTGCGCCGGGCAGCATGCGCTGCAGCTCGCCGAGGAGCGGCGTCAGCAGGACCAGATTGCCGAGCCGGTGATTGGGCCGGCAGACGAGGACGCGGTGGATGTCCGCCGCGCTCAATTCGCGTGATTGCCCCCGATCCCCTTCGGCGATCCGGTACAAAGGGCGCAGCGCGCCGCGAACGATGCGTCGCCGCAGCTCGCTGGCCCCGATGGCGACGGGACGCATCATGGACTGGTTTTGTGGCGTGATTCCGGACCCACCATTTTTGCGCGCCGATCCTTTGAAAACGCTTAGGGAATCACTGATTTTGCTCGTCATTCCGGGGGCGCCGCGGCTCCATCGCGGCGGAACCCGGAATCCAGAGGCTTGGCGTGTCAGCACATTACGATAAAGACACTGAATTCCCCCTGTCGCGGGAACGACGAGGACCTGGGGACCTCGCCGCGGGCATGCCTGTATGCGTGCGCGCCTACGCCTTGGCCAGCTCGGCCTTGACGCGCTCGGGCCGGAACGGTGTCTGGTGCAATCGCACCCCAACCGCGTCGTAGACAGCGTTGCTGATCACCGCCGCGGTCGGGCAGGTGGAAGGCTCGCCGCCGCCCGTCGACATGAACTTCGGGCTGTTGTTCACCAGCACGATGTCGATGCTGTCGGGGATCTCGTGGAAGCGCAGGATTGGGTAGCTCACCCAGTCGCGGCTCGTGACGTGCGCGTGGTCGAAGGTCACTTCCTCGTGCAGCGCGCGACTCGTCGACTGGATGATGTTGCCCTCGATCTGGTTGCGCATGCCGTCCGGGCTGATCACGAGGCCGTTGTCGTGCGCGACGACGACACGCACGACGCGGATATCGCCGGTTTGCTGATCGACTTCGACGTCCGCGATCGTCGCAACCCGGCTGTCGTCGCGATTGACCCACGCGATGCCACGGCCCTTGGCCTTGCGCGCAGCCTGCTTGCCGGCACTGAACGCCACGCGCGGTTGCCATCCGTAGAGTTTGGCCGCCGCCTGCAACACCCCGACGGTGCGCGGCTCCTTGAGGTATTTCAGGCGAAACGCCAAGGGATCCTGTTTCGCCGCTGCTGCCAGTTCGTCGATGAAGGACTCCATCGCGAAAGTGGTCTCGAACTGGCCCGGCGCGCGCATCCACGCCGTGATTACGCCGACGCGGGCTTCCCCGTGGGCAGACACGTCGGCATTGTCGAACGTGTACTCGTAGCCGATCTGGGCGTTGCCGAGGTTGACCTTGCCCACCGGTTTACCGATCAATTCGGATGCCAGCAGGCGCGTGTCGGACAGGGTCGGCACCCACATGTGGTGGCGCCACGCCGTGACATTGCCATGTTCGTCCAGTCCGCCTTCGAGTTCCTGGAAGATGGGCGCTTCCTTCGGATCCCAGCCGTGCGAATCCCAGCGCATCCATTGCACGCGCACCGGCCGGCCCGCGGCACGCGACATGATCGCGGCGTCCGCCATCACGTGTTCCAGGCCATTGCGTCCGTATTGGCCCGCGGCCTCGACCCAGCGGACTTCCACCTTGTCGACCGGGAAGCCCAGCAATTCGGCGAGGTCCCGCTGCGCCTGGTGCGGCATCTGCGTGCCGCCCCAGATGATCGCCTTGTCCTTGCTGACGTCGGCAATCGCGCACTCCGGCCCGATCGAGCCGTGGGTCTCGAATGGCGTGCGATACGTCGCCTTGAACGTGCGCGCCGAAGCCTTGAGTGCCTTGTCGACGTCGCCGTGGCTCGCCACGGATTTGGTCACGCCGGGCGCCTTGCGCACCGCATCCCAGACCTCATCCGTCGCGGCGAGGCCGTTCCAGTCCGACCATTTCGCGAGGCCGTCGTTCGGCCCCTTGCGGTTGAGTTTCGAGCCCAGCTTCTGCGCCGCAAGGATGGCGCTCCACTCGGTTTCCGCGACCACGCCAAGGAAGTTGCGCTCGCGCACGATCTGCACGAAACCCGGAATGGCCTTGAGTCCGGTTTCGTCCACCTTCAAGAGCTGCGACTGGATGCCATAGGGCCGCACCACGCGGCCGTGCAGCATGCCGGGTACGCGCACGTCCTGCAGGTAGGTGAACTCGCCGGTGACCTTGCCGGGAATGTCCTTGCGCTGCACCGACTTCCCGATCACGGTGTATTTGGACGGGTCCTTGAGTTTCGCGTTCGGCGCCACCTTCATGCCGAAGGTCTTGCCGCTGGCGCCGATGGTCACGTCGAGGCGCTTGCCGTCCACAAGCTTGCCGTAGGTGATGGATTTGCCGGGTGCGCCCACGACGCTGATGACGCCCGCGCTCGCCGCCAGCTTGTCCACCGGCACGCCGAAGTGTTTGCTGGCCATGTCGAGCAACACCTGGCGGCCCGCGGCGGCCGCGTGCTGGACCTGCGGCCCTGCATAGCGCACGCACATGCTGCCGTAGGATGGGCCCTGATCGACGGTTTCGGTGGTCGTGCCCATCACGAGGTAAAAGGCATCGAACGGGAAGTCCAGCTCGTCGGCGGCGATCTGCAGCAGCGCGTTCGGCGCACCGTTGCCCTGTTCGACTTTGCCCGTAAACAAGGTGGCCGTGTTGTCGGGATGGATCGCGATCCACGCATCCAGCTTGGCCGGATCCACCGCCGGAAATGGCGCTGCACCCTTCATCGCGGCCACGCTAGTATTGAGCGGCAAGGCGCGCTCGGCCGCGATCGCCGCAGCCGGCCCGAACAGGCTGAAGCCGAGAACCAATCCGCCCGAGGTCTTGAGGAACGCGCGGCGCCTTGCACCAAGGTCGGAAAGTTCAGGAGAACCGATCACATCCCGCCGTCGCGTATTCATGCCGTCTCTCCTGTCTTGCCGACCCGCTCGATCGCGCGGACGATGCGCATGTGCGTTCCGCAGCGACACAGGTTGCCATCCAGCGCCGCCTTGATGTCGTCGCGCGTCGGGTGCGGATTCTTCTTGAGCAATGCCGCCGCGGTCATGATCATGCCGTTGATGCAGTAGCCGCACTGCACGGCCTGCTCGTCGATGAATGCCTGCTGCAATGGATCCGGCTCCTCTTCGGTTCCGAGCCCCTCGAGCGTCGTGAGCTCATGCCCCGCCGCGGCCGACACGGGCATCACGCACGAATGCACGGCGCTGCCGTCGATGTGGACGGTACACGCGCCGCATTCGGACAGGCCGCAACCGAACTTCGGCCCGTGCAGTTTCAGGTCATCACGCAGGACATAAAGCAGCCTGGTGTCCGGCTCGGCGGTGACGCTGTGCGGCTTGCCGTTCACCTTCAAACTGACTGTCGTCGCCATGCTGTTTCTCCTCATGCAAGGGCGCGAACCCGTCGTCACGAAGCATCATGCCACCATTGAACGCGGGTGGCGCGACAAGCGCGCGGAGTGCTTTCGACGGCGGGGCGCCGTTTGGCGATGTCCGCGTCTGCACTCGACCGCGACTCGCGCTCAACCGCGAATGCGCGCGATGCATTTCAGCTCGATCGCGATCGGGGTCGGCAGGGCGGTTATGCCGACGGTGGTGCGGCAGGGCGCGTTGGCGGGATCCGGGAAGAATTCAACCCAGACGTCGTTGTAGGCCCTGAAGTCATTGGCCATGTCGGTGAGGAACACGGTCACGTCGACGAGATCTTCCCAGCGCGCGCCCGAGGCTTCGAGCACCGCGCGCACGTTGGCGAACACCTGCCGCGTCTGCGCCGCGATGTCGTGGACCACCAGCGTCCCCAGCGGGTTGAAGCGGTTGCCCGGAATCCTGTCGTCGCCGCGGACGCGCGGGCCGATGCCCGACAGGAACAGCAGGTCGCCGACGCGGCGCGCGTGCGGGTAGGCGCCGACGGGCGCGGGCGCGGATTCGGCGTGGATGGTGTCGCTCATCGCTGTACAGGAT
>JBOHYX010000088.1:0-8356 GCA_050738115.1 Rhodanobacteraceae bacterium | reverse complement strand
CTGGGCACGCTGATGATGCGGCGCGGATCGAAGTGGCTCGACCACACGCGCAATCCCATGTCGCCGCTGCTGGTGGTGCTGGCGCTGTGTCTCGGGCTCGCGTGGGTCGCAACGCGCATTGGCCTCGCCGCGATCATCGGTGCGTTTCTCGCCGGCATGATCGCGTCGGAAACGCGTCAGCGCGTGCAACTCGAGGAACAGATGCAGCCGCTGCTGGCGCTGCTGACCCCGTTCTTCTTCGTGCTCACGGGCGCCAAGGTCGAACTCGCCAAGCTTGCCAGCGGCGAGGCGCTGTGGATGCTGCTCGTCGCGACGCTGCTGGCGCTCGTCACCAAGCTCGCCGGCGGCTGGCTCGGTGCCCTGCGGCTCGGGCCCCGCAGCGCGTTCATCGTCGGCGTCGGGATGATTCCGCGCGGCGAAGTCGGCATCGTGGTGGCTGCGCTCGGTCTTTCCGCGGGCGTGTTCGGCGACCAGATCTATGCGGTCATCATCGCCATGAGCCTGTTGACGTCGGTGATCGCGCCGCCGTTCCTGGCGCTGCTGATGAAGGAGCGGAACCCTGTGCCCTCGGGAGAGGAACAGGGATGAGGGTGCGGAACTTGCGCAATGTTCAATGTCGCGCGAGTCCAAACCCTCACGCGACGCTACGCGCTCGGCCGCAGGCCGCCTCTCCCGGAGGGAGAGGGGTCAAAGCGGGATTCAGGCCAGCGCCGCGTGCAGCGCCCGCTCCAGGTCGCGCATCCGGTAGGGTTTCTGCAAGACCGGGCGATCGCGCAACGCCTCCGGCAGGCGATCGGCGCCATAGCCGGTCGCGAACACGAAGCGCAGGCCGCGCCCCGCGATCGCCTCGGCCACCGGATAACTCGGCTCGCCATCAAGGTTGACATCGAGCAGTGCGACGTCGAAGTCCAGGTCCCTGGCTTTCGCGATCGCATCATCGAGCCGCGTCGCCATGCCGGCGACCTCGCAACCGATGTCGTCGAGCAGGATCTCGAGCATCATCGCGACGCGCGATTCGTCCTCGACGATCAACACGCGTTTCCCCCGCAGTGAATCATTGGATTCGGCCATGTCCCTTCCTCTTGATTGCCGAACCCCCGTTCGAGCTGCGGCAAACACCATCGTTCGATCCGGATGCGCGGCGCTCAGGCCGGTGAAGCAACCCCCGCAATTTCCTTTATCGGCGCGGTGAGCGAGAACTCGAGGCCGGCCGCCGGAAATTCGAGGTGCACCTCGCCGCCGACGTCGGCCGCCAGCGCCCGCTCGATCAGGCGCGATCCGAATCCGCGCCGCGCCGGCGGCTTCACCGGCGGGCCGCCGCGCTCGATCCAGCTGAAGTGGAAAACGCCTGTCGATTGCGCAATGTCCCAGCAAATCTCGACCATACCGGACGGGTTGGACAGCGCGCCGTACTTCACGGCATTGGTGGCAAGCTCGTGAACGGCCATCGACAACGCGAGCAACGCCTTGGGCCGCAGCCGCAGCGATTCGCCGAACATCTCGAAACGTTGGGCGCCGTTGCCGCCGGACCAGGTATCCAGCGCCGAGCGCACCGTCGACGCGAGATCGCCCCCCTCCCAGTGCTCGACCGTCAGCAGGTCGTGCGCCTTCGACAGCGAGATCAGGCGCGCGTCCAGCGCTTCGCGCGCCTGGTCCATGCCGGATGCGCCGCGCAGGGTCTGCATCGCCAGCGCCTGCACCACCGCCAGCGTGTTCTTGACGCGATGGTTGAGTTCATGGATCAGCAGGGCCTGACGCTGTTCCTGTTCGCGCAGCGCCTGTTCCGCCAGCCCGCGCTCGGCGGCCGCCCAGATGCGCTCGGCGGTTTCAGAAACGAGCGCGGTTTCGCGCGGCGTCCACGCGCGCGGCATCGATTCCGCCACGCACAACGCACCCATCAGCTGACCGCGCTTGACGAGCGGCGCGGCGATCCAGGCGGTGTGGATCGCCGCAAGCCTTTCGCGCTCGGGCGCGGGCACGCCGGACAACATCACCACGCCGTTGACGACCACTGGTCGCCCCTGCCGGCATTGCGAAACCAGCGACGCGAACGCCACCAGCGGCCAGCGACCGACCGCGGACGGCGCCTCACCAGCGAGGTGCTCCTGGCGGATCCGCCCGAATCCGCGCGCCTCGTTGATTTCGACGAAGTACGCGCGCTCGGCGCCAAGCTGGCGCGCCACCAACGTGCATGCCTGGGCCTCGATGTCCGCGGGCTCGACCAGCGGCCGCAGCGTATCGCTCAAACGCAGCAGGAACGCGTGGTCTTCCTCGTCCGCGCGCAGGCTCGCCACCGCCGCTTCGTGTTCGATCGCGATCGCCGCAAGGTGCGTGGCCATGTCGACGACCTCGTGGTCGGCCGGATCGGGATCGCGCGGCTGGTCGTAATACATCCCGATCGACGCAAGCACGCGCCCGTCGCGCCCGCGCACGGGCGTCGACCGGCACGCGCGCAGGCCGCAATCGAGCAGCAGCTTGCGCCACTCGGGCGCGTAGCGGGTGTCGACAGCGACGTCGGGCACCTTGACCGCGACGCAGCGATCGACCGCCTCGCAGCAGGACCCCAGCCACGGCGCCCTGACCGCTGCGCCATCCAGCGCGCGGTGGTACGCCCCCGGCAGGCGCGGCCCGCTGCCGCGCCGCAAGTGCGCGCCGTCTTCCGTCACGATCAGGATGCCGCAGCGCATCCCCGGCTCGTGGGCCTCCAGCGTCAACATCAGCGCATCCAGCGTCCGGTCGAGCGGCGCCCCGCCCGCGACCATTTCGAGGATCCGGCGGCGGCTCTCGAGCTTGTGCTGCTCGCGACGGCGCCCCGGGGCGGATTCAAGGTTCACCATGACCCGCGCAATGAGTTCGCGCGCCGAGAACGGTTTCACCAGGCAATCGTCGGCCCCCGCTTGCAGCGCTTGCAGCCGACTGTCCTCGCCGGCGCGCGCCGACAGCATGATCATCGGAAGGTCGTGCCAGCCGGGATCGCCGCGGATCGCGTGCAGCAGGCCGAAGCCGTCAAGCCCCGGCATCATCGCATCGGCGATCACGAGGTCCGGCTTCTCCTCGCGCAGCGCCGCGAGCGCGGCGTCGCCATCGGCGACGGCGCGCACCTCGCACGCGTGCTGCAACAGGCTCGCGACGTAATCACGCATGTCGGCGTTGTCATCGGCAAGCAGCACTCGCGCGCGCGCGCGCTCCGCGCCGGGGCGGATCAACTCCGCCATTTCGCCGTGCCCGGCTGGAAACTCCGCACCTGATGGCGCCGCGACGGGCACGGCCACGCTGGCGCCGCTGGAGGGGGAAAGGCTCATCGGTCATCCGTTCCCGTCACGTCGCGCGCCCCAATCGGGCACATCAACTTTTGCAAGCTATCACGACCATGGCCGAAAATCCCGGCGCCTGTTCGCGACCGGCGATTCTCATTTTGGCCGCGAGGCGATGACTCGGGTAGTGCTGCGGCGCGGTGCATAGACGCAAATGCGCCGAAAACGCGCTTGGAAGTGGAATGCGTACCCCTTCTGCGACCACTTGGCGAACGGTCCTCAGTGGCCAGAGGCCAAAATGAGAATTGCTGGCTTCAATGCCAAAATGAGAATTGCCGGTTCGCGACCGCATCACCCGTTCAGCCGCGCCGTGAACGCGTCGAGGAACGATTCGGGCAGCACCGCGGTGACCGGAACGCTCCACCAGCCGTCCTGCGCGAACGCGCGGCATTTCACGGCGTCCTTTTCCGTCATGAGCACGGGCATGCCGTCACCAAAATCAAGGTCGGCAACGGCGTAGTGATGGTGGTCGGTAAACGCGTGTTCGACGGGCACGACGCCAATTGCGCGCAGTGCGGCAAAGAACCGCGCCGGGTTGCCGATGCCGGCCACGGCGTGGACCCGCGTTGCGGCGAACCGCGCGAGCGGGCGCGCCTCACCGCTGCGAAGACTGCGGGCCTCCCCGACACGCACGCGCATCGCAATCGCGGCGTCGAGGCATCGATCGTTTGGCGTTTTTCCGGAAGCCGTCGGCATCGCACGCGCGTCCGCCTCGCCGACGTTGCAGACCACGAAATTGACATCACGGAGGCGTGTCCGCGGTTCGCGCAGCGGCCCCGCGGGCAGCAGCCAACCGTTGCCGAAACCGCGTGCGCCATCCACCACGCAGATTTCGACGTCCCGCGCCAGCGCGTAGTGCTGCAGGCCGTCATCGGCAAGGATCACCTCGACGCCCTCGCCGAGCAACAAGCGCGCCGCCGCGGCGCGCTTCGCACCAACGGCAACCGGGATACCGGTGCGAAGCCGGATCAGCGCGGGCTCGTCGCCGACGATCGCCGGGTCCGGCGACGCATCGAGCAGCATCGGACCGCGCGCGCTGCCGCCGTGGCCCCGGCTCACCACGCCGGGTTTGAACCCGCGCGCGCGCAGCGCCTCGACCAACGCGATCACCAGCGGCGTCTTGCCGGTACCACCGACGCTGATGTTGCCCACCACGGCGACAGGTACCGGCAAGCGCGTCGCGCGCATGACGCCGTGCCGATACAGCGCGCGCCGAAGCCCGGTCACACCGCCGTACAGGCCGGCGAGCGGCAACGTCCACCACGCAAGCGGCGCTTCGGATGCGTACCAGCGGCGTTGCAATGAGTCGCCGACGAACATGGAAACGCGTCAAGCCGCTCCCTCTCCCCCAAACGGCTCCATCATTTGGGGGAGAGGGTTCATCACGCCGCGGCCGCGGCCGACTCGCGAAATTGCAGGTGATACAGCGCCGCGTACTTGCCTTCACGCGCCAGCAGCTCGCGATGCGTTCCGCGCTCCACGAGGCGCCCGCTATCCAGCACCGCGATCTGGTCGGCGTGCTCGACGGTGGAGAGACGGTGTGCGATCACCAGCGTGGTGCGGTTCTTCATGAGGCGCGACAGCGCGTCCTGGATCAGCCGTTCGGATTCGGAATCGAGCGCGCTGGTCGCCTCGTCCAGCACCAGGATCGGCGCGTTCTTGAGCAGCGCGCGCGCCACCGCGATGCGCTGGCGCTGGCCACCCGAGAGCAGCGATCCGCCCTCGCCCACCCGGCTGTGGATGCCGTCCGGGAGGTCGCGGATGAACTCCATGGCGTTGGCGGCTTCCGCCGCGGCCGCGATCGCCGATTCGCTCGCGCCTGCCAGTGCTCCGTATGCGATGTTCCGCGCGACGGTGTCGTCGAACAGCACCACGTCCTGGCCCACCCACGCGATCTGCGCGCGCAAGCTGCGCAGGCCGTATTCACCGAGCGGCCGGCCATCCAGCGACACCACCCCCGACGTCGGCTCGTAGAAGCGCGGGATCAGGCTGGCGAGGCTGCTCTTGCCGCTGCCCGAACGCCCGACCAGCGCGGTGATCGAGCCGTGCGGGCAATCCAGCGAAATGCCGCGCAGCGCCGGCATGCTGGCGCGTGGATAGGTAAGATGCACGTCCCGGAACGCGAGGTCGCCGCGGCAGCGCTCCAACACCTGTCCGCCGATGTCGCGCTCGACCGGGGCATCGAGGATGTCGAACAACTCCGCCGCCGCCGCGAGACCACGCTGGATGTTCGCCTGGACCGTGGTCAGGCGCTTGAGCGAGGGCAGGATGCCGCCCATGCACAGGAACAGCGTTGCGAATGCGCCCGCCGTGAGCCCGCCGTTCAGCATGAACGGGCGCGTCGCGAAATACACGATCAGCGCCAGCGCGACCGCCGCGGCCAGTTGCACGAATGCCGTCGACAGGCCGTTGGTGGCCGCGACCTTGACGTTCAACTTGCGCGCGCGATCGGTCACCGCATCGAAGCGTTCCGCTTCGTACTCCTGGCCCCCGAACACCTTGACCTCGCGGTGCGCGCCGACGACTTCCTCGACCACGCCGGTGACCCGTCCAACCACGGACTGGATCGTCACGTTGATGCGGCGATAGCGGCGGCTGACGTAGGTGACCAGGATGCCGACCATCGGCACCATCACCAGCAGCGCCAGCGACAGCTTCCAGTTGGTCAGGAGCATCACGTACACGAGTCCGACCACGGTCAGGCCATCCACGATCGCGGTCTTGGCCGAATCGGTGGTGGCGGACGCGACCTGCTCGCTGGTGTAGGTGATGCGGGAAATCTGCTGGCCGGAGGATTCCGCGTCGAAGAAGGCCACGGGCAGGTGCAGGTACTTGTCGAAGATGCGTCGGCGCATGTCCTGCACCACGCCGCGGCCGACGTACGCGGTGCCGTAGGTCTCGACGTAAACCGCGATGCTGCGCACGAAAAAGATCGCGATGATGATGATCGGCATCCAGAAGATCACGTGCGGATCACGGGTGACGAACAGCTTGTCGATCAGCGGCTTGATGGTCCGCGCGAACACGGTCATGCACGCCGCATCGCCCACCATCGCCAATACCGTCCACGCGACCACGCTGCGGTACGGACCCAGCAGGCCGAGCAGCCGCCGGTAAATCACGGCGTCGGAATCGGCGTGCGGACGCGCGTCGTTCATGACGACGGGGCGGTGCCCGGGGGCGCGGTGGCGATGGACAGCCGCGTGAATCCCAGTTGCCCAAGTGCATCCATCGCCGTCACCACCGCCTGGTGTGGCGTCATGCCGTCGGCGCGCAGCAGCACTGGCCGCTCGCGATTGGAGCCTGCGGCCGCCTCGATCGCACGCTTGAGGGTGGCTTCATCGTCTCCCAGCACCCGGTTGTTGCCAATGAAGAAATGGCCCTGGCGGTCCACCACGATCACCAGCGTATCGGCCGCCGGCGCGGCCGGCTTGTCGCTCGCCTGCGGGAGAGCAACCTTGAGCCGTCCCTGCTGCACGAACGTGGTCGCGAGCACGAAGAACATCAACAGGGTCAGCAGCACGTCGATGAGCGGGATCACGTTGATCTCGAACTCGTCACCGCTGTCGCCGCCGATGCGCATGTCAGGGCCTGTTCGCCAACAGGCCCGGGTCAGCTTGCGGCGCGCGCGACGCGCGGTGAAGGCGCCGGTGCGGCGACGCGCGTTTCGACGACCGGAGCGCGCGGCACCGACAGCTCATCCAGCAGTGCGGTCGCCTGCTTTTCCATCTGCACCACGTAGCCGCGCACGCGCGAACGGAAGTAGCGATGCAGCGCATAGGCCGGAATCGCGACCACCAGGCCCGACGCCGTGCAGACCAGTGCTTCGCCGATGCCACCGGCCATCTTCATGGGATCGCCGACGCCCGCCACCATCACCGCGAGGAACATGCGGATCAGGCCGAACACGGTGCCGAGCAGGCCCAGCAGCGGCCCGATCAACGCGATGGTGCCGAGCGTATTGAGGTAGCGCTCGAGGTCATGCACCACGTGCCGGCCGGTATCCTCGATGCGCTCGCGGATTTCCGCGCGCGAGCGGTTGCGCACATCCAGCGCGGCGGCCAGCAATTCGCCCAGCGGCGAGTTTTCCCTGAGCGCCTGGATGTGGGCCGCGCCGAGTTGCTGCGAGTGCGCCCAGCTCCGTACCTGCTCGCCAAGCCCGGGCGGCAGCACCGCGCTGCGGCGCAGCGTCCAGAAGCGTTCCAGCACGATCGCAAGGCCGATCGCCGAGCAGGCGAGGATGGGCACCATCCCCCACCCGCCCGCCTTCAGGATTTCGAACACGTGAAGCTCCGCCAGCCGGTGGCTCGATGCCGAATGATACCAGCGCGCCGACGCGCATCAGCGTGACGGAATCGACCTGCTGGCGCCCGGTTCCCGCCAATAGCGGGCCTGGCGCCGCCGTTCCTCGGCCATGACGCGGGGCGCCCCGTCGGCCGGGAATGCGATCCGCACTGCGCCCGTGTCGGGCGTCGCCAGGAGCGGGATGCCAAGGTTCGCGTACCGATCCACGATCACCGGTGACGGATGGTGATAGCCATTCAGGTACCCTGCGGACGCTACGGCGAAGCGCGGATGCAGGGCTTCGAGGTAATCGACGCCGGACGAGGTCTTGCTGCCGTGGTGCGGCACGACGAGGACCAGCGGTGGACCGGGCGGAACCGCCGCCGCGATCGCCGGTTCGACTTTCGTCGACGTGTCCGCCGGCAACAGCAGCCGTCCGCCGCGGCCGGTGACCAGCACCACGCACCCGAGGTCGTTGTCGGCGACGTGCTCCGGCAGCGGAAGCCCCGGGTTGACGACGCGGAATTCGACGCCATCCCAGTTCCAGTGCTGCCCGGCGTGGCACTGCTGCATCGGCACCGGGCCGCGCGCAGGCTGTCCACCCCACGTAGGCGTTCCCGGCCAGGCGGCCAGCACCGCGGCCGCACCGCCGGCATGGTCGTTGTCGCCGTGGCTGATGATGAGCGTGTCCAGGCGCCGCGTGCTCAACGAGTGCAAGGTGGGCACAACGACGGCTTCGCCGAGATCGAATCCGGATG
>JBOHYX010000087.1:0-8438 GCA_050738115.1 Rhodanobacteraceae bacterium | reverse complement strand
TTTCCGATGACGGTGACCGGCAAGATCCGCAAATTCGAGATCCGCAAGCGGATGATCGCCGAACTGGGGCTCGCGGAGCGGGAAACGGCGTAGGACAGGAACGCTTGTCGGCGTCGCGCTAAATCGCGCCGTTGCGCCGGAGTTGCGCCATGCGCGTCGCGTCGATGCCCCAGTCGGCAAGGATGGTGGTGGTATCGGCACCGGTTTCGGCAGGCGGGCGCGGGACATCGGGCGCGCTGCGGCTGAAGTGCGGTGCCGGTGCGGGCTGCGTGACACCGTCGATTTCCATGAAGGTGCCGCGCGCCCGATTGTGCGGGTGCTGCGGGGCTTCGTCCCAGTCCAGCACGGGTGCAACGCAGGTATCGGCGCCCTCCAGCAACTCACGCCACGCCGCGCGCGGGCGGGTCTTGAACAGCGCTTCGAGTTTCCGCTTGAGTGCGGGCCAGCGGGCGCGGTCGAGTTGCACCGCGAATTCAGGATCGGTGACTTGCGCGCGATCGAGGAACGACTTGTAGAAACGCGGCTCGAGTGGCGCCAGCGCGATGAACTTTCCGTCCGCGCATTCGTAGGTGTCGTAGAAATGCGCGCCGCCGTCCAGCAGGTTGTCGCGCCGCCGGTTGCTCCACGAGCCGTCGGCGTGCAGGCCGTAGATCATCGATGACAGCAAGGCTGCGCCATCGCTCATGGCGGCATCGACCACCTGGCCCATTCCCGACCTTTGCGCATCCAGCAGCGCGCACGCGACGCCGAACGCGAGCAGCAAGCCGCCACCGCCGAAATCGCCCACCAGGTTGAGCGGCACCATGGGCCGTTCCGAGCCGCCGATCGCGTGCAGGGCGCCGCTGATCGCGATGTAGTCGAGGTCGTGTCCGGCCGTGCCGGCCAGCGGGCCGGATTGGCCCCAGCCGGTCATGCGACCGTAGACCAGTGCCGGCTTGCGCGCGAGGCACACGTCTGGTCCCAGGCCGAGGCGCTCCATCACGCCAGGACGGAAGCCTTCGATCACCGCGTCGGCGGCAGCGATCAGGTCCAGCGCAGCATCGGCTGCACCCGGGCGCCTGAGGTCGATCGCTAGCGAACGTCGGCCGCGCGCGAGCACGTCGAACCGGCGCTGCGTCGTCAATCGGATGGGGGCGCGCGACGAATCCGCCTTCTGTTCGATGCGGATCACTTCCGCGCCCATGTCCGACAGCATCATCGCGCAGAACGGCGCCGCGCCGAGGCCGGCCATCTCGACGATCCTGATGCCCTTGAGTGGTCCCGCCACGCCTCGTCCTCCGGTCGCACTGCGCGTGCAAGCGTGCACACCCGCGAACGAGTCATGATGGCCATCCCCGCCGGGCGTGTAAAGCGAATGCGTCGTGGCGCTTCCGCGCGCGGCGCAGGTCAGAAAGACGCGCGATCCGACGATCGCCGCAGGCAGACATTCGGCCGAACGCCGCGCAGTGCTGGCAGCTTGCCGACCCCGGGCATTGACCGCGCCTTGCGATGGTGCTACGACGGCCATCTGGCAACCGGGTGCCGCGCGGTCGGCATGGAGGGTGTGCGATGGCAAGTCCGTATGCGTCGGGCCTCGGCAAGAATGCGGCCAACTTTGCGGCGCTGACGCCGCTGGATTTCTACGAGCGTGCGGCCGAGGTGTATCCGGAGCACCTGGCGGTGGTGCACGGTCCGCGACGATTCACGTGGAAGCAGTTGCGCGACCGCGGCCACCGGTTGGCTTCGGCCCTCGTCGCGCGCGGCATCGGTCACGGTGACACGGTAGCAGCGTTGTTGCTGAACACGCCCGAGATGGCGGAGGCGTTCTTCGGCGTGCCGTTGTGCGGCGCGGTGCTGAACACGCTCAACACCCGCCTCGATTCGCGCACCGTCGCGTACATCCTCGAGCACGGCGAAGCGAAGGCGCTGCTGGTGGACCGCGAGTTGTCCACGCTGGCCGCCGAGGCGCTCGCGCTGACGACGTCCAGGCCGCTGGTGATCGACGTCGACGATCCGGAATACAATGGCCCGGGCGATCGGATCGGCGCCATCGAATACGAGGCGTTCCTCGCGGGCGGCGATCCGCAGCAGGCGTTCCCTGGCCCGGAGGACGAGTGGGATGCGATTGCGCTCAACTACACCTCGGGCACCACGGGCAAGCCCAAGGGCGTCGTCTATCACCATCGCGGCGCATGCCTCAACGCGCTCAGCAACGCGCTGGACTGGGACATGCCGCGGCATCCGGTGTACCTGTGGACGCTGCCGATGTTCCACGCCAGCGGCTGGTGCTTCCCGTGGACGGTCGCGGCGCGCGCTGGCGTAAACGTGTGCCTGCGGCGCGTGGACGCGGAGAAGATCTTCGACCTGATCCGCAGCGAAAAGGTGACGCACTACTGCGGCGCGCCCGTCGTCCACAGCCTGCTCATCAATGCACCTGCCGAATTGAAGGCGGGCATCGACCACACGGTTCATGCGGAGGTCGCCGGCGCCCCGCCGCCGATGGCCGTGATCGAAGGGATGGAAGCGATGGGGTTCACGATCACGCACGTGTATGGCCTGACCGAGACCTACGGCCCGGCGGCGCTGTGCGTCAAGCAGGACGGCTGGACTGCGCTGCCGCCCGGCGAGCGCGCGCGGCTCAACGCACGCCAGGGCGTGCGCTACCTGCTGCAATCGGCCCTCGCCGTGCTCGACCCCGAGACGATGAAGGAAGTGCCTGCC
This sequence comes from Rhodanobacteraceae bacterium, assembly GCA_050738115.1. Taxonomy (GTDB): domain Bacteria; phylum Pseudomonadota; class Gammaproteobacteria; order Xanthomonadales; family Rhodanobacteraceae; genus 66-474. The sequence goes on along the minus strand of JBOHYX010000087.1, from coordinate 5,738 downwards.
GACGGCGAGACCATGGGGGAGCTGATGTTCCGCGGCAACATCACGATGAAAGGCTACCTCAAGGATCCCGGCGCGACCGCGACGGTGTTTCGTGGTGGCTGGTTCCACTCCGGGGACCTTGGCGTGCGCAATCCCGATGGTTACGTGAAGATCAAGGATCGCAGCAAGGACATCATCATTTCCGGCGGGGAAAACGTTTCCAGCATCGAAGTCGAGGACGTGCTGTTCCACCATCCCGCGGTGCTGGCCGCGGCCGTGGTCGCCAAGCCGGACGAGCGCTGGGGCGAGGTGCCGGCCGCGTTCGTCGAACTCAAGGCCGGTGCGCCGGTGCCGACGCCCGAGGCACTCACCGCGTACTGCCGCGAAAGCCTGCCGCGGTTCGCGGTGCCGAAGCACTTCGAATTCGGGCCGCTGCCGCGCACCTCGACCGGCAAGATCCAGAAGTTCGTGCTGCGCCAGCGGCTCGGTTCGGCAACCGCGATCAATACCTGAGAATCCCTTCGGCCAGCGAGGTCCATTCGATGCCACAACCCGACTACGTTTCCGCACTCGGTGCACCCGATCCAAAGAGTCTTGATCCCGATCTTCGCGAACTGTTCGACAAGTGCATCGACAAGCTCGGGATGATTCCCAACGTATTCGCGGCCTACAGCCTGCGGCCGAACCGCCTGCGGAATTTCCGCACGATGTTCAACGAGGTGATGCTCTCGCCGTCGGGCCTGTCCAAGCTGGAACGCGAGATGGTGGCGGTGGTCGTCTCCAGCGCCAACCATTGTTACTACTGTCTGGTCGCCCACGGCCAGGCGGTGCGCCAACTTTCCGGCGATCCGGAACTGGGCGAGATGATGGTGATGAACCACCGCGTCGCAAAGCTCGACGCGCGCCAGCGCGCGATGATGGACTTCGTGTGGAAACTGACCCTCACGCCGAACGACGTGGTTGCGGCCGATCGCCAGCACCTCAAGGACGTCGGCCTGTCCAACGAGGACATCTTCGACCTGTGCGAAGCGGCGGCGTTCTTCAACTACACGAACCGAGTCGCGATCGGCATCGACATGATCCCGAACCGCGAGTACCACGGCATGAACCGGCCGGAACCGTTCGTGCCGCCCGCCAAGGGCTGAGTCCACCGCGTCCGCGCGATGCCGGTTCGCGTCATTCCGCGTCTGGAGGCGTTCCCGATGCACTCGATCATCCATCGCAACACGCTCGGCGACCTTCCCGCGCGCACCGCCACGCGCTTGCCGCACAAGACCGCGCTGGTGTGGCGGGGACAACGGGACGCCTCCGCGGAACTGGGCGCGCTCATCAACCGCTGCGCCAACGCGATCGCCGCGCGCGATCCCACCGAACGCTGAGGTTTCCCCACGTGGTTCGCTGGACCTTCAGCAACGTGCGGCGGTGGTATTCGCCGACGTGGAACTCCCTCTCCCCCGCAAAACGGCCGCGGGGGAGGGGCTTTATCCATCGCGGTTTCGTGGGCATGCGTCAGAGCGGGACGGTGTCGTTCCCCATGGACCCGGGGGGTGGTGGCAGGTCGTCCGGCACGAAGAAGTCCTCCGATAGGGGTTGTGTTGGATCGACCGCGTAACGCGAGAAGTCGCTGACGCCGATCGCGGCCAGCACGCGGTCATCCATGCAGAAGCGGCCGGTGAATTCGCGCGCGGGCTGGCTGAGGATCACATACGCGGCGTCCGCGACGATTTCGGGCTTGCGACAGTGCCGGCGCAGTTCGGCGCCACCGATCAGGTCGATCGCCGCCGTGGCGATGCCGGTGCGCGGCCACAGCGCGTTGAAAGCGATGCCCTCGTGCCTGAATTCTTCGGCCATGCCGAGGACGCACAGGCTCATGGTGTACTTCGCGATCGAGTACGCGACGTGCGGCGCGAACCATTTGGCACGCAAATCCAGCGGGGGCGCGAGGTTCAGCACGTGCGGGCTGGCGGCGCGCCGCAAATGCGGAATGCAGGCCTGGCTGACCAGGAACGTGCCGCGCGCGTTGATCTGGTGCATGAGATCCCAGCGCCTGGCCGGCGTGTCGGGGGTGGTCGTGAGGGAAATCGCGCTGGCGTTGTTGACGCAGATGTCGATCCCGCCGAAGTGCTCGGCCGCGCGGTTCACCGCCGCGGCGATCGCTTCTTCGACGCGGATGTCGCATACGAGCGGCAGTGCATGTCCGCCCGCGGCTTCGATTTCCGCCGCGGCGGTATGGATGGTACCCGGCAGCTTGGGGTGCGGCCGGTCGGTCTTGGCGGCGATCGCGATGTTCGCGCCGTCGGCGGCGGCGCGCCGGGCGATGGCAAGGCCGATGCCCCGCGAGGCGCCGGTGATGAACAGGGTTTTGCCGGCGAGGCTCCGCGGAGCAGGTGGTTTCAGATTGAGTGGGGAGTGTTCCATCGACAGGGGCCCGGGTGGTGGGGAAACGCGGGAGCTCACCGTTCGCGGTCGAATACAGCGATCATCGTCGCCGTCATGGTCGCGATCGACGGCCCTGGCGTCGGCGACGATGCGTGGACTTCGGCTTCGCAAACGGTGATCGTCCGGCCGGGTTTCACCACCCAGCCATGGAACGCGAACACCTCGCCGCGCGCGGGCCGCAGGAAGTTGACCTTGAATTCGATGCTCAGCACGTCGGCGTCCGCCGGCATTAGCGAATACGCCGCATAGCCGCAGGCGCTGTCCAGCGCCGTGGTGAGGACGCCGGCGTGAAGATAGCCGTTGTGCTGCGTCAACGTGGCGGCATACGACAAAGCCAACCGGATTTCGCCCGGTTGGACGTCGGCAAGCGTCACACCGAGCGTCTGCATCACCTGTTGGCGCGCGAAACTCGCGCGCACCCGCTCGGCGTAGCCGGCATCCCCGGGTTCGAAGCCGCTCATGTCCATGCCGCGCGGGAGCGGGCCGGTGCGCCGCGTGTGGAATCGTTCAATCGCGTCTCCGACGTTCGCGTTGTCAACCTGCCTGCGACATACCTTGTCACGGTTCGTCCGACAGAGCGTCGACTTCGCGCAACGTGATGAAGGCGCTCGCCTCGTGCCGCCGCATCAACCATACACCGCAGGCGAGGCCGATCCACGCCGGCAACGCGAACAGGATCCAGGGCAGGTTGTGCTGCGGGAACCAGGGGCTGAGCTTCGAAACCAGCGCGAATACCGACAGCAGGGTCATCAGCAGCGCGATTGCGAAAGCGAACATCGACGCGGTCCTGCCGGGCCCGCGCACACCCGCCAGCGCCGGCAGCAGCAGCCACGCGAGCGGATTGAACAGCAGCAGGTTTTCGTTGGCCCAACCCGCGCGGTGGGCGGTCGCATACCACACCACCAGCATCAGCGCGCCGGCGATGCCGGCGAGCAACGCGTACAGGCCGCCGACACCCGCGAACCACCAGCGCTCGATCAGGTACGCATCGCGCAACCATGCCGACACCACGAACGCGGCGCCCAGCACAAGGCCCGCGCCCAGCAGCGGCCAGCGCAGGTCCGGTGGTGCCGCGGGCGGGGAGGGCAGGCGTTGCGGCGACAGCAGCGCTTCCGATACCACCAGCGGTTGGCCATCGGTCGCGCGGACGCCGTGCAGTTCCTGCATCAGCCGCGCCGGAATGAAGGCGCCGGTCCAGCGCGTCAGCGGCTGGTCGGAGAAAGGGCCGAGGCCCAGATCCATCAGGTACATCAACCACGGCTGTCCTGACATCAGGCGGTCGGTTTCGCTGCGGTAGGTTTCGCCGCCCGGAGCGGGGCCGCTGAGTTGCGGCTCCAGCGCGCCATCCATCGCCATGTTCAGCGCATCGCGCACCCGGGTCGTGCAGTTGTCCAGAAAATAGCGATAGCGGTAGCGTGAATTTTGGGGCTGGACGTTCCAGATTAGGAAATCACGGAGCTGGGCGCGTTGTTCCGGCGTGAGGTTCAGGCGCTCGATGGTAATCGAACGGCCCGCTTCGACGAATTGCTTGTCATCCTCAAGCGTCGGGAACGCCATCGCGCGGTAGATCATGTAGTTGCGCGCAAAATTCAGGTAGAAGTGCTTCTGGCTGAAATCGAAAACGCCATAGTTGAAGGTGTATGACTCGCCGTCCGCGGTATCGGTGATCACGAGCGCATCGTGGCCGAAGCGCTCCCAGTACACGGTGCCAGGCCCGTAGGTGTAGAGATCGACCTGCAGGTCGGTGCCCGGCGCGGTGGAGATGTTGGCGTGGGCGAGGGGTGGCAACAGGAGGCAAAGCAGGAGGGCGAGCAAGGTCCATGCGCGGTGGAATTTCGACTTAACTGGATCGCGCATGGAAGGTGGATTGCCTGTCGGCGACGATGCCTCATGATAAGAGCGCGCGCTGCCGCTGCAGTTCCATGCCGCTCCTTCCGGTCTCCCGCATCCCGTCTCCTCGTCTCCCCGTCTCCCCGTCTCTTCGTCTCCCCTTCTCCCGTCTCGCTACGCCGCCGCCCCCTTGCGGACGCGGAACTGCAGCACGCGGCGATCGTCGGCGCGGGTGACGTCGAAGCTGTAGTCGCCGAGCGTCGCCGATTCGCCGGGACCGGGAAGATGGCCGATTTCGGCAGTGACGAGACCGCCCACGGTGTCGTATTCCTCGTCGGAAAACGCCGTCGTGAACTGGTCGTTGAAATCCTCGATCGGGGTGAGCGCGTCCACCAGCCAACTCCCGTCCGGCTGTGCGGTCACCGTCTGCGGCGCCACCGCGTCGTCGTGCTCGTCGTCGATTTCGCCGACGATTTCCTCCAGCACGTCCTCGATGGTGACGAGTCCCGCCACGCCGCCGTATTCGTCCACCACGACCGCCATGTGGTTGCGCGAGCGGCGGAACTCAGCAAGCAGCACGTTGAGGCGCATCGACTCGGGAATCATCACCGCGCGGCGCAGCAGCGCGCGCAGGGCGTGCCCCGGCGTCGATCCCGGGTCGAGCGAGCCGTTCTGGCCGCGGCGCAGGAGATCTTTCGCAAGCAGGATTCCGAGGATTTCGTCCTTGTCCTCGCCATGCACCGGGAAGCGCGAGTGGCCGGAGTCGACCACGGTGTCGAGGATGGTCGCGAGGTCGTCGTCGATGTCCAGCATCACCATCTGCGCGCGCGGCACCATCACGTCGCCGACCACCATCTCGGTGACGCGGATCGCGCCTTCGATCATCGCGTAGGTCTCGCCGGTCAGAAGGCCATTGGTCTGCGCATCGCGCAACTCGGCCAGCAACTCCTCGGGGTTGCGCGGCTCGCCGGATAGCATGTGGCCCAGACGATCCCACAACGATCGGTGGGTGGGGCCGGGGGTACTGGGGGGCTCTGCGGACATAAACGGAAACACGTCCCCGTCGGGGGCGGTCTTCCAATTCTAGCGGAAAATGGGCCGCCGCTCAGCCGACGCCGAGGCTGCGGTAGGGATCGACGATATCGAGGCTCGCCAGCGCACGGATTTCGAGCGCCTTCATCCGCGCGAAGTCGCGCCGGTTTTGATGGTCGTATCCGAGCAGGTGCAGCACGCCGTGCACCGTCAGGTGCGCGTAATGGTCCCGCACCGGCAGCCCGAATTCGCGCGCAGCCTTCGCCACGATGGGCGCACAGATGGCGAGGTCACCCAGGAGAGGCACCGCCACACCGCGCGGAAGTTCGGCCGGGAACGACAGCACGTCGGTGGCGTAATCCTTGCCGCGGTATCGCCAGTTCAGCGCGTGGCCCTCGCGTGCGCCGACGATCCGTATCGACACCAGCGCCGGCTTGCGGTGCCGCGCGGCCTGCAAC
>JBOHYX010000086.1:0-8566 GCA_050738115.1 Rhodanobacteraceae bacterium | reverse complement strand
CTTGAGCGTGCTCCACACGGCGCGTCAACCCCCCCTACCCGCGGCGACAGCGGACCAGGCCGCTCACTCCACCGGAACGCCTGCGTCGCGCAAGCGGCGACGCAGGCCGTCCAGCATGTCACCGTAACTCGCGCTCCGAGCGGTACCGCGGTGCAAAGGTTGTCGAACCTGCGCGGCGCTGGGGGTCAACACGGCGCGCGACGTCTTGTGGGGCGCCAGGCAGGCGGGATCGAACGGCAACCCGCAGAAATCCAGGACACGGCGAATGACGCCTTCCGGGTCGGCGACCAACGCCTCGTACCGCAAATCGAACACGCGTGCCGGATACTTTTCCAGCCAGAAACGTGTCAGGCGCCAAAATTCACCGTAGTAATCTGCCACATCATCAAGGTTGCAGGAGAAGCCGGCTTCTTCGGTGAAACAGTGGCGCCAGCACGCCAGGCAGGTCTCCACGGGATCGCGCCTGACAATGATTACACGCGCTGCCGGCAGCATGGCCAGTGCCGCACCGAGGAGATGCCAGCTCATGAGATTCTTGTCGGTGAAGCGCGGTTTGTGCCTTCGCCAACGCGCCGTTCGCGCGAGGTATTCCTCGCCGAGCCGCTGCCAATCTCGCGCAGTTGCATCGGGTACCCACAAGGGGAATGCAGAACCACGACGCTGAGTTTCCATCGCGATTATCTTTGGCATGTCCTTGATCTCGTTGGCACCTTCAACGTCCGGATGGGAGGCCAGGATGTGCTCGACCAATGTCGACCCGGAGCGCGGTATGCCAATGACCAGAATGGCCTCCTTGCCGGTGTTTGCATTCGGTGCCGGCGAGATGGCATTCGCAAATACGTCCAGGATCGAATCCACAAACCCGTGCTCTTCTGCAACGCCCCACGTTACCCGGATGCTTGCGCGCTGCGACGCGTTGGCCAGCCGAAAAACCTCGAACGCTTTTGCATAATCACCCCGACCCTCCAGTGCTTTCGCGAACGCGAAACCAAGCAGATAGTGCGCGCGGGCCGGCAGATCCCCACGCCCGAAAGCCTGTTGCAGGCATGCGGTATCCGCGGGGTCGAAGCTCGCCAAATTCATCGATAGCCCATACCACGCGTCAGCATTGACCGGGTCGCGGCGCACGACCTCGCGAAATTCCGCAAGCGCCGCCTCGGTCTCGCCCAAACTGGCCTGGGCCCGCGCCAACGCGAGTCGCGCCTCGACATGCGCAGGTTCAAGTGCCAATGCCTGCTGCAACGCCGCGACGGCTTCTTCTACATATGCCTGCTGCCACAGTGCCTCGCCAAGGTTGAACCAGGCCGATCCAGAATCGGGCGCGAGTTTGCAGGCGTGCCGAAAGTGCCTGGTGGCTTCGTCGACCTCGCCGAGTGAAAACAGGGAGAGACCCAAGTCGCTGAGCAGAAATGAATCGTCGGGCCACACCGCAATGACCCGTCGAAAGCAATCGACGGCCTTGGCATAATCCCCACGGCGTCGCGCGACCATACCGAGCATCCGCACCGCCTTCGGATCGCCGGGTGCCAACGCCAGTACGCTGGCCAGCGACCGCTCGGCGGCGTCCAGATGGAAGCCCTCCCACTCGCTGCGCGCCGTCGCCAGCAATCGCTCGATGACCGGCGAAATTGACGGTCCTGACATGGTCCCGAGCTATCCCGATCGCACCCTGGACTTCACGTTATCGCAAAGTCAATGCCGACGTCACGATAGCCTGCGTTGGTCGGCACCTGTTGCCAGACAACCGGTGCCGATCCGGGCCTGCAGATCACCAGTTATACGCAATGGAGAACTGCGCAGAGCGTGGCGGCTGTCGCACCTCGATCGTGTTGTAGAAGCTGCCGGGGCTGGACGTCGTGATGAAATAGTCGCCGTAGAATGTGGGCGTCTGCTTGTTGAAGACGTTGAACACCTGGAGCTTGAAGTCGAGCTTGTGCTGGGCCCAGCCCGGCTTGTAATCCACACTCAAATCCACGTTGTGAATCCAGGGCGTGCTCTTTGTCCCGTCCGGCGGAACCCCCGAACCCGGCGCGATGGGAATGCCGGCGCAGAAGTGGTACTGACTGCCCGTGTGCAGACGGATCTGATTCGGTCCATAGGCACCGCGGCACAGCCGCGGCGTGCCCGACGCGATCCAGATGTTGGCGCCGACGATCCAGTCCGGAGTAATCGCATAGGCGCCGTAGATCTTGAACGAGTGTTTGCGGTTGGTACCCAGAAGGCCATTGGAATTGTCCATGATCCTGGGGTAGGCCCAAACCGCGGTGAGATAGGCTACGACGCCGCTCGACTCATACAGCGGCCCGACCGGCCCGGCATCATTGCCATACAGCCTGGAAAAGACGTAATCGAACTTGGCAAACCACTTGCCGTCCCACTCGTGGGCGAGTGACAGGTCCAGCGAGTAGTAGTTGCGTTTCGGCCCCATCTGGAAAGTCTGGTCCTGCGCGGTCCAATCGACCAGCCGCAGCGTGCCATCCGGCGCCTTCAAATAAATTTTCTGGTCAACCCCCGGATTGATCATCACGGGGCTCTGGACCCACTGGCTGCAGGTATTCGGGGTCATCCAGGTGTATCCCTGGGCCAGCCCTGCGGCACACATCGACAAGGAATCATCGGACCCGCCGATCATTTCCCCCAGCTTCTCATAGGTGCCGGTCGCCCCGAACACCCAGCGCGTATCGAGGAAGTTCAGTTGCTGCTGCATGCCGAGCACGAAATTGTCGGAATACGGGGCCTTGATGTTCTGGGAAGCCACGGTCAAGTTGTTCCGTGGAAAACCATACTGGTTGCAACACGATACCCCTGTCGCCGGATTCTGCGGCAGCGGCTGGAATCCGAGCGGTGCTCCGGTGGTCTGGTCGATGCCGGTATAGGTCCCGTATTCCGTAATGTTGACGATGGGAGCAGTAACGGTCGTCCCGACTCCGACAGGCAGCGTCAGGTAATAGCGTCCGGCGTTTCCAAATACCTTCAATGTGGAATCGCCGTGTACATCCCAACTGAAGCCGATGCGCGGCGACCAGTTCGGCTTGGTCAACCTGATGTAGGGGTTGGAAGCGGCGTCGTAGTTGACGAACTGGTCATTGCGCAAGCCCAGGGTCAGCAGGAAATTGGGCGTGATTTGCCAGCGGTCCTGGACGTATTGCGCGCGTTCGACGACACGTGTGGACGGGTTGTAGGCCTGGATTAACTTCTCGACGTAGTAGCCTCCGGCGCCGGCCGCGTTCGAATTCACCGGCGCCACGTACGGTGGGATGTTCGGGTCCGTCCCGATAAGCGGCTTGTTGATGTCCGCCCCCTGGACAAGCCCGTAAGACCACCCATAGCCGGGCCCGGTGCCTTCCACGCCATCGTGGAGATCCACCTGGATGTCGTTGTCGATACCGACCTGGAAGTCGTGGTTGCGCCATTTGTAATCGAGATCCACCCGGTAGTCGGTAAGATCGACGCGGTGATTGTCAGGGGTCACCGTCAGGGCGTTTTGCGTATTCTTGACAAATCCGTTGGGCGTGTACGCAGGGTTCTCGTTGCTGGTACCACCCACGAACACCAAAGATGGGTCAAACCCCGGATAACCTGGCTGGAAACTCCCATATTGTTCGTGCGATTTGCCGTACATCGCATGCAAAGTCAAGTTGTCCGTAATATAGGACGTATAATTGAGCGCCCCCATCCTGTATACGTTCTTCCCCGTTTGGCCCCTGTTGAAAAAGGTCGTTGGCTGGGGAACGGGCGATGGGTACGCGGGGAACGTATAATTGGTGTTATAGTTCCAATCCCATGTTTTCAGTGAACTCTGAATTGCCGTCAGTGTCAAAAAGTTACTGTCGTTGATGTTCCAGTTGATTTTCGCGTAAAGCTTCGGCTCGTGTGTCCGGGTGTACGCTGCTGTGCCGAATTCGGTACCCAATCCGAACGCCTGCGAATTGTCCTGCTCGGCACTCAGGAAGAAGAACAACTTGTCCTTGACGATCGGGCCACTGACATAGGCGTCGTAAACCGTATTCATGCCGTGGTTGTTCTTGTTGTATGCGTAGAGGTCCCCTACTTCCAGGCCTGGCCTCGTGACATACGGATTGCCCCAATAGCTGTTGTCCGGCGCACTCTGCCAGTTGGTCGGTGCCCACTGAGCACGGACCCCGAAGTGCCACTGGTTGGAGCCGCTCTTGCCGATCTGGTTGATCACGCCGCCGATGGAGCGCCCGTACTTGGCGCCGTAGCCCGAGATGAAAGTCTGTTGCTGCTCGATCGAGTTGTAGGGCAAGCCGATGCCACCCTGATTGTCGAGCACGGCGCTGGTGAGCATGCCGTCGATGTAATACTGGTTTTCCGCAGTCGAGGCTCCGCCGAAGGTCACGGCCGGAGTACCCAGAGGACCTCCGACCAGCACCGCCGAGCCCGGCTGGACGCCGGGCGCCAGCATCGCAATGGATTCCGCGTCGCGCCCAAGCGGCAACTGCTGCAACTGCTGGGCGGTGATCGTCGTGACTTGGTTGGTGGTGGTCACATCGATCGCCGGAATCGCGTTCGCCGTGACGTTGATGGTGCTGAGGGTCTTCGCGTTCGCAGCCGAGGTGATGAAGTCGACCTCCACGCCGCCCGCGGCCACGGGGGACACGTCGCTTCGGCTCTGTACCGCCTGACCGTTCTGCAACAGCGTCACCGTATAGGTGCCGACCGGGACGGTTACCGAGTACTGACCTGACGGACCGACGGTGATGGTACGGTTGAAGCCCGCGCCGCCGGTGATCTGGATCATTTCGTTGGGAGCCACCGGCACGGTGCCGTGGATGGTGCCGTTGACGGCTTGCGCGAACGCGCCGCCCGTGAACGCCAACGCGACCGAACCACCGATCGCAAGTGCCAGCGCCTTGCGCCGGAAAATGTTGCCTTTGCGCGCTGCGCGAAAAAACTTGCCGTTCGTTGCCATGCTCCCCTCCACTCCCAGAGCTGTCGCGCCAAGCATAATCACATGCCTGCATGGATTACCAATGAAAGAATGTCCACCATGCATAGCTGGGAGTTATGGAGTTTTACCCTGCGCGCACCGAAACCCATGATCCTGACCGCCGCCACGCATCGGAAACGCGAGCGTCAGTACAGCAGGTACCCGCGCCGCGTCTTTTTGAACTGCGACAAACGCTTCTGCCAGCGCTCGCGCATGGCCGAGACGGGGACGCCTTCCTCGATGTCCTCCCGGATCCAGGCGTTGCCGACCAGGCGGTCGAAATCCGACGCAATGAAGTGGAACTGATCGGGGTAGAGGTCGTGGATCGCCTTGATGACGGTCAGCCCGACGATGACGGGGTTGAACGTCTCGCGGTCCATCACGAAGACTTCGACCCCGTTGCAGAGCTTGCCCTGGTATTTCGAGAACGTCGGGGTGAAATGCGCGGGCCGGAACCGCACGCCGGGCAGGTGTTGATCGTTGAGTTTCTGCGCGAGTTGCCCGGCATCGATCCATGGCGCACCGGTCAACTGGAACGGCAGTGTGGTGCCACGACCCTCCGACACGTTGGTGCCCTCGACCAGACCCATTCCCGGATAGACCAGCGCGGTCGCGGGCGTCGGCATGTTTGGCGAGGGGATCACGAATGGCAGGTGCGTGGCGCGGTAGTCCATCGACCGCTTCCAGCCGCGCATCTTCACCACCGTCAAGTCGGCGCCGATGTGGAACTCGCTGTTGAACAACTCGGCGAGTTCGCCGATCGTCATTCCGTAGCGCAACGGAATCGGGTATTGCCCCACGAACGACGCGAACGGTGGCTCGAGTACCGGCCCTTGTACCAAGGTGCCTCCGATCGGATTCGGACGGTCCAGCACGATGATCGGGATGTGCGCCCTGGCTGCGGCCTTCATCGCATCCGCCATGGTGTACAGGAACGTGTAAAAACGCGCACCGACCGCCTGGATGTCGAAGACCAGGACGTTCACGCCCTTGAGCATCGCCGGCGTCGGCTCGCGGGTCTTGCCATACAGGCTGTAAACCGGCAGTCCGGTCGCGGGATCACGGAACGATCCGACCGTCGCGCCCGCCTGGTGTGCACCGCGGATGCCGTGCTCGGGTCCGAACAAGGCGACGAGGTGGACGCCCGGCACATGCGCCAGCAGGTCGATGTCGCTGACGAGGTCCGGGTTCACGCCGGTCGGATTGGTGATCAGTCCGACGCCCTTCCCCCGGATCAGGTCGAGCCGGTCGTGCAGCAGCACTTCGATGCCGGGCTGGACGCGCGGCGCGTCACCGGTCGTCGCGGCAGCGCCGGCGGTAGCCGACAGCGCGCAGCAGGCCAGCGCCGCCAAAAGCAGCGCGACCGTCGACCGCCAATCGCGGTGTCGCCGGTCAGTAGTCACGCTGCTGCCACTCGTTGTGGGTGATCTTCGGCTGGACCGTCGTGCCGCCCGCATGGACTTCGATCTGGTTCACGTACCAGCCGCGGCCATTGATCGTCGCGTCGGTCCGGTAGCGGAACTGGATATAGCGGGCGTTCGCGGGCAGCGTCACGGTCTTGGTTTGCCAGCCGTCGCTGGAACCGGTGAACAAGCCCAGCTCTTGCCAATGGATCCCGTCCGGTGAGGCTTCGACGCTGCCAAAGTCGAAATCCGGTTGCAGTCGGTACCAGGTCTCGAAGGACAAGGTGGCATCACGGTGCGATCCGATTTCCGCGGTGAGTGTCCGGTTGAGGTAATTCCCGTAGCCTGCAAACCATGCCGGCTTGCCGTCGGGTGCGACGACCGGGATCGCGTTGGCGATGTCGGTATTGATGCGGTGGAGCGCGGTCACCACCGACGGGCCGTTGCGGTTCGGATGGACGCGATTGGTCAGGATGACGGTGACGATGTCGTTGTTCGGGTTGATGGTGAGCGCGGTGCCGGTGAAGCCCTCATGGCCGGCGGTGTGCGGGCCGGCCAGCGCGCCCTGGTACCAGTGCTGGTCGAGCGACCATCCCAGCCCCATGGCGTCCCTCGGGAACTTCTTGTTCCAGTTCGTCACCAGCAGTTTGACCGCCTGCTTCGACAGCACGCGCACGCCGTCGTAGGTACCGTCGTTCAACATCATTTGGCCGAAAACCGCGAGGTCGTGCGCGGAACTGAACAGACCGGCGTGGCCCGCAACGCCGTCGAGCGCCCAGGCGTTTTCGTCGTCGACCTGTCCCCACAGCATCCCGCGATGCGTCCATGGCTGGTATTCCGTTGCCGCGATTCGCGGCTTCAAGGTAGCCGGCGGGTTGTACATCGTGTCGGTCATGTGCAGGGGACCGGTGAGGTGCTTGCGGATGAAGACATCCTCGCGCTCGCCACTCAGTTTCTCGACCAGCGCGCCGAGGGTGATGAAATTCATGTCGCTGTAGAGGTAATGCTTCCCGGGCGGGTATTCGAGCGGCTGCTGCAGCACGTTTTGCATGCGCTGCTCGCGGCTGCCCTTGATGTCGTACAACGGGGTCGGCGGGTCGGGCCGGAATCCCGAAGTGTGGGTCAGCAACTCGCGGATCGTGACGTTCTCTTTCCCGTTGACGCCGAAATCGGGAAGGTACTTGGCAACCGGGTCATCGAGCTTGAATTTGCCTTCGTCCCACAACTGCATGACCGCGACGGCGGTGAACAGCTTCGTGACCGACGCCAGATCGAAGATTTCATCCTTTTGCATCGGCCGTGGATGCGCGACGCGGGCGTAGTCGGCATTCTTGTAAAGCATCGCGTAGCCCCAGGCCTTCCAGTAGGCAATGATGCCGCGGCGCGCGACCAGCACGACGGCGCCGGGTGCGGCGCGGCGCTTCAGGGCATCCTCGACGGTGCCGTCGATCGCATCGAGCGCCTGTGGAACCAGCCCCGCCTCGGCGGCTGAGCCCTGGCGCAACACCGTTGCGCACGGGCACCCGGGGTGATTCCACGGATACGGATGGGACACCGCGGGTGGCTCGGCGGACGCTGCCCCGATCGACCCCATCAGCGCGATCCCGGCGACGATCATTGCCTGTGCGACACGTTTGCCTGAAATCATGTTGCGCGCCTCTCTGGTTCAAAAAACCGATCTGCTTAGCCAACCGAGCCGCGTGTGGGTTCGGTTGGCTCATGAGCAATCGCACGACCGCGTAGGGCGGGTCTTGACCCGCCGATTGATTACGCAGGCGGGTCAAGACCCGCCCTACCGGCGTTGCGCGGCCCGATGTGGCGTGTCCACTCACTGCCGTTGTTTCTTTGGAGGGCTCGGACCGAGAAACACTTTCGCGATGGCCAATGCGGTGGGATAGGGTTTGGGGTGATTGCGATTGCTCAGCAGGATCACGGTGAAGTGCTGTTTCGGCCAACGCACGATGACGTTGCGGAACCCGATGCTCTCGCCGGAATGCCACACCGTGTCGCCGGTGATGCGCCAGCCGAATCCGTAGTACGTCGGCTTGGCGTAGCCTTCGCCGGTCACCCTGACGTGTCCGGTGAATGCGAGCTTGCGTGACTTGGCATCGAGGATGCGGTTCGTGTACAGCGCCGCGTCCCACTTGGCCAGATCGTCGACCGACGAGTAGATGCCGCCGTCGCCTTCGGTCCGGCTGGTGAGGTCCTGGTC
>JBOHYX010000085.1:0-8607 GCA_050738115.1 Rhodanobacteraceae bacterium | reverse complement strand
GAGGACTAACAGCAGGGAATCGGGAATAGGAAATAGGGAATCGCAAGATCACAAGCGTGCGCTTTCGCCGTTCCCGATTCTCGACTCCCCATTCCCCATCCCCGGAGATTTTTATGCGACTCAACACACTGAAACCCGGCAAGGGCGCCCGCAAGGAACGCCGCCGCGTCGCGCGCGGCATCGGTTCGGGCCTCGGCAAGACCGCGGGTCGCGGTCACAAGGGCCAGCACGCCCGCGCCGGGAACACCCACACGATCGGCTTCGAGGGCGGCCAGATGCCGCTGCAGCGCCGCTTGCCCAAGGTCGGATTCCGCTCGAGGAAGCAGGCCGCCGCGCAGGAGGTGTTCCTGTACCAGCTCGCGGGCCTGAAGCACGACACGATCGACCTGGCTGCGCTGCGCGAGGCGAAACTCGTGGATGCCCGCGCGCGCCGCGTGAAGATCGTCAAGAAGGGCGGGATCGACCGTGCGGTGAAAGTGTCGGGCCTGCTCGCGACCGCGGGCGCCAAGGCCGCGATAGAGGCTGCTGGCGGCAGCGTGGAATAGTGCTGTTGTAGGAGCGCGCCTGCGCGCGACCGATCGCGGGCAAAAGCAAAAGACGGCGCTTCGCGCCGGCCCGCTCCTACGGTTCATTTGAAACCTCGAGATACCTGCTCGTGCCTGCTCCCAAATCCACCAATCCCCTGGCCCAGTTCGGCAAGTTGACCGAGCTGCGGCAGCGCCTGCTGTTCCTGGTCGGCGCCCTGATCGTGTTCCGGCTCGGCTCGTTCATCCCGGTGCCGGGCGTCAATCCCGAGGCCATGACCCGGATGATCGAGCAGGGCGGCGGCCTGATGAGCATGTTCAACATGTTCTCGGGCGGCGCGCTGGCGCGCTTCTCGCTGTTCGCGCTCGGCGTCATTCCCTACATCTCGGCATCGATCGTGGTGCAGATGATGGGCTCGGTGCTGCCGAGCTGGCAGGCGCTCAAGAAGGAAGGCCAGTCGGGCCAGCGCATCCTCACCAAGTACACCCGCTGGGGCACCGTCGGCCTGTCGGCGTTCCAGGCTTTTGGCATTGCACTCGCCCTCCAGCGGGAGGGCGCCACGGGTGGCGTGCCGATCGTCTACGACCCGGGCTTCGCTTTCATCTTCGCCTCGGTGATCGGCCTCACTGCCGGCAGCATGTTCCTGATGTGGCTGGGTGAGCAGATGACCGAGCGCGGCATCGGCAACGGCATTTCGCTGATCATTTTCGCGGGCATCGTGGCGGGCCTGCCGTCGGCGCTCACCCAGACGTTCACGATGGCCAGCAACGGCCAGCTTTCGCCGATCAAGGTCCTGCTGGTGGTCGCCATCGTGCTGGGCGTGACCACGTTCTGCGTGTTCATGGAAAGCGCGCAGCGCCGGATCACGGTGAACTACGCGCGGCGCCAGGGCGGTGCCAACGCGTACATGAACCAGAGCTCGCACCTGCCGCTGAAGATCAACATGTCGGGCGTGATCCCGCCAATCTTCGCGTCCTCGCTGATCCTGTTTCCGGCCACGGCGTCCACCTGGTTCTCGAACGCGAGCCAACTGCACTGGCTGCAGCGGTTGACGACGGTGCTCAGCCCGGGCGACCCGGTGTACGAGATTGTCTTCGCCGCGCTGGTGATCATCTTCGCGTTCTTCTACACCGCGATCGTGTTCAATTCGCAGGAAACCGCGGACAACCTCAAGCGGTCCGGCGCGCTGATTCCCGGCATGCGGCCCGGCAAGGCCACCGCCGATTACATCGACGCGGTGCTGACGCGCCTGACCGGCGCGGGCGCGATTTACCTCGCCGCAGTGTGCCTGATTCCGGATTTCATGCAGAGCGAATGGCACGTGCCGTTCTATTTCGGCGGCACGTCGCTCCTGATCGTGGTGGTGGTGGCGATGGATTTCCGGGCGCAGATTTCGGCGCACCTGGTATCGCACCAGTACGACAGTTTGTTGAAGAAGGCCAACCTGCGCCGCCGCTAGCGGCTACCTGGCCCACGGATCGGCCCGGGTCGCGGCATGGCGCGGGACCTGTTTCAAGCCGCGGTGGGACGGGGTTCCCATCGACGCCGGTTTGACGCTATAATTGAGCGTTTGTCGAATCGGCAAAGTATTCGAGGTGGAGTAACCGCACATGGCACGCATCGCGGGCGTCAACCTGCCGGTCAACAAGCATGTCTGGATCGGCCTGCAGAGCATCTACGGTATCGGTCGCACGCGTTCGCGCAAGGTCTGCGCGGAAGCCGGCATCGAGCCGACCACGCTGATCAAGTCCCTGTCCGAAGGCGAGGTCGAGAACCTGCGCCGTCAGGTCGCGAAGTTCACGGTGGAAGGTGACCTGCGCCGCGAGGTCGGCATCAGCATCAAGCGCCTGATGGACCTTGGTACCTATCGCGGGTTGCGCCACCGCCGCGGCCTGCCTGTACGCGGGCAGCGCACCCGCACCAACGCGCGCACCCGCAAGGGTCCGCGTCGCGCAATCAAGAGGTGACGGTCCGCGGGCCTTGAAGGCCCGAGTCGCCGTCCCGAAACACCTTTTCAATCGGATACCTCATGGCCACTCCAGCTTCCCCGACCACCAAATCCAAGAAGAAGACCAAACGCATCGTCACCGACGGCGTGGCGCACGTGCACGCCTCGTTCAACAACACCATCGTCACCATCACCGATCGTCAGGGCAATACGCTGTCGTGGGCGACGTCCGGTGGCGCGGGCTTCCGCGGCTCGCGCAAGTCCACACCGTTCGCGGCCCAGGTCGCGGCCGAGAAGGCGGGGCGCGTGGCGCTGGATTACGGTGTCAAGTCGCTGGAAGTCCGCATCAAGGGTCCGGGCCCGGGCCGTGAGTCGGCGGTGCGTTCCCTGAACGCGCTTGGCTACAAGGTTACCAACATCGTCGACGTCACGCCGATTCCGCACAACGGCTGCCGTCCCCCCAAGAAGCGGAGGGTGTGACATGGCCCGTTACCGTGGTCCCACCTGCAAGCTGGCGCGTCGCGAAGGCGCCGACCTGTCGCTGAAAAGCCCCGCGCGCGCGATCGATTCCAAGTGCAAGTTCGACAACAAGCCGGGCCAGCACGGCGTCTCCACGCGACGCTCGCGTCCGTCCGACTACGCGGTGCAGTTGCGCGAGAAGCAGAAGGTCAAGCGCATCTACGGCGTACTGGAGCGCCAGTTCGGCAATTACTACAAGAAGGCCACGCAGCTCAAGGGCAACACGGGCGAGAACCTGCTGCGCCTGCTGGAGGCGCGCCTCGACAACGTGGTGTACCGGATGGGCTTCGCCGTCACCCGGGCGCAGGCGCGCCAGATGGTGTCGCACAAGGCGGTGCTGGTCAACGGCAAGAAGGTCAACGTGCCGTCCTACGTGCTGCGCCCCGGCGACGAGATCAAGCTGAGCGAACGCGCGCAGAAGCAGTTGCGCGTGCAGGAAGCCCTGAAGGTTTCCGACAGCATGGACCTCAGACCCGGCTGGATCGAGTTCGACGCGAAGAACGCGGCCGGCGTGTTCAAGGCCATGCCTGATCGCGGCGACCTGCCCGGCGACATCAACGAAGCGTTGATCGTCGAGTTGTATTCGAAATAAGGCGTCGCTGCCGGCGCGCTTCGACCCACCGGTTGAGGCAGCGCCCCGACGCGAACCGGGCGGCTCGGCCGCCCGGCGAGGAACCCTCGGAGCCCGGTTCTCATGCGGCTCCACCAGTGATATCCCGGAGTGTAGCCCATGGCAGTTTCTTCCACTCACGTCCTGCGTCCGCGCGGCCTCAAGGTCGAGCCGGTCGGTCCCAACCATGCGCGCGTCGTCGTCGAGCCGCTCGAGCGCGGTTACGGACACACGCTCGGCAATGCGCTGCGGCGCGTGCTGCTGTCCTCGATTTCAGGGGCCGCGATCGTCGAGGCGGAGATCGACGGCGTGCTGCACGAGTACACCACGCTCGAAGGCCTGCAGGAGGACGTGATCGAAGTCCTGCTGAACCTCAAGGGCGTTGCGATCCGCCTCAGTGGCGCCGACGAAGCGACGCTCAGCCTGTCGCGGAAGGGCAAGGGCGTGGTCACGGCCGGCGACATCACCACCGACCACACGGTGGAGATCGTCAATCCCGAGCACGTGATCTGCCATCTGACCAAGGACGTCACGCTGAACATGCGCCTCAAGGCCAAGCGTGGCATCGGCTACCAGCCGGCCGTGACGCGGATCAATCCCGACGAGGAAGCGCGTCCGATCGGCCGCCTGCAGATCGATGCGTCGTTCTGCCCGGTGCGGCGCGTGGCCTATTCGGTCGACGCGGCGCGCGTCGAGCAGCGCACCAACCTCGACAAGCTGATCCTGGATGTCGAAACCAATGGCACCGTGACGGTCGACGACGCGGTGCGCCAGGCCGCCGAAACCCTACACGACCAGCTTTCGATCTTCGGCGACTTCAAGAGCCGTGAGGCGATCGAGTCCGAGCAGGACAAGTCCGGCATTTCACCGTTGCTGCTGCGCCCGATCGACGACCTCGAACTGACGGTGCGCTCGGCCAATTGCCTCAAGGCGGAGAGCATCTACTACATCGGCGACCTGGTGCAGAAGACCGAGGTCGAGTTGCTGAAGACCCCGAACCTCGGCAAGAAATCGCTCACCGAGATCAAGGACGTGCTGGGCGCCAAGGGTCTGGCGCTCGGCACCAGGCTCGAGAACTGGCCACCGGCGGGGATTTCCAGCGGCATGCAACTGGGGTGATGAAGCAGATGTAGGAGCGCGCCCGCGCGCGACCGGTCGCGAGCAAGGCTCGCTCCTACAACGCAAAAGCTCGCTTCGACGGGCACTTTGGTATTCAAGAGCGGGTAACCGCGGAACACCGGACATACGCGCCGGCATTCCATAACGATAAAGAGAGATCAACCATGCGCCACCAGAAATCCGGACGCAAGCTCAACCGGACCAGCGCCCATCGCGAGGCCATGTACAAGAACATGACCGCGTCGCTGATCAAGCACGAGTTGATCCGCACCACGCTGCCCAAGGCCAAGGACCTGCGTCGCGTCGCCGAGCCGCTGATCACGCTGGCCAAGACCGACGGCGTCGCCAACCGCCGGCTCGCGTTCGCGCGCCTGCGCGACAAACAGGCGGTCGGCAAGCTGTTCGTGGAACTCGGGCCCCGCTATCGCGAGCGCAAGGGTGGTTACCTGCGCATCATCAAGTGCGGTTTCCGCGACGGCGACAACGCGCCGATGGCGTACGTGGAACTGGTCGATCGCCCGCAGGCTGCGGCTGCCGAAGACTGACCGCGCGGTCGACACGGCATCACGGACCCCCGGCCCCGCGCCGGGGCTTTTCGTGCGTGCAGGTACGCACGGCAAAATGGGGCGATGGATGCGATCGCGGCGGATGCGCGTTCCGGGCCGCGGATAGGCCTGATCTTCAGCGCGCTGGTCCTCGGCATGCTGCTGGCCGCGCTCGACCAGACCATCGTCGCGACCGCGCTGCCGACGATCGTCGGCGACCTCGGCGGGCTGGACCAGCTTTCCTGGGTCGTGACCGCCTATCTGCTGGCCTCGACGGTTTCGACGCCGCTGTGGGGAAAGCTTGGCGACCTGTACGGGCGCAAGCGCATGTTCGAGGCCGCCATTGGGGTGTTCCTGCTGGGTTCGGCGCTGTCCGGACTCAGCCAGAGCCTCGTCGAGCTGGTCGGATTCCGTGCGCTGCAGGGCTTCGGGGGCGGTGGCCTGATCGTCACCGCGCAGGGGATCATCGCGGACGTGGTCAGTCCGCGCGAACGCGGCAGGTACCAAGGCATCTTCGGCGCCGTCTTCGGCGTCTCCAGCGTGGTTGGGCCGCTGCTCGGCGGGTTCTTCGTCGACAACCTGACCTGGCGCTGGATTTTCTACATCAACCTGCCGATCGGCGCCATCGCACTGGTGGCGACGGCGGTGCTGTTGCCGCATTCGCCGAGGCGCGAGGACGCGGTGATCGACTACGCCGGCACCCTGCTGATCGCAGCGGGCACGGCGTGCCTAGTGTTGCTGGCCTCGCTGGGCGGCACGCAGCTCGCGTGGGATTCGCCGCAGGTCATCGGCATGGGCGTCGTCGGCGTGCTGCTGCTCGTGATGTTCGTTTGGGTCGAGCGGCGTGCGCGCGAGCCGATCCTGCCGCCCAGCCTGTTCCGCCTGCGCGCGTTCTCGACGTCCAGCGTGCTCGGTCTCGTGGTCGGGTTCGCGATGTTCGGTTCGATCACCTACCTGCCGTTGTACCTGCAGGTGGTGAAAGGCGCTTCGCCCACCGATTCCGGACTGCGCCTCGTGGCGATGATGTTCGGCGTCCTGCTGACCTCGACACTGAGCGGCCAGGCGATCACGCGCTGGGGCCGTTACCGGATGTTCCCGATCGTCGGGTGTGCCATTTTTTCGGTGGGATTGTTCCTGCTGTCGACGATGTCGGTGCACACCGGCGTCATCGCGATGGAAGTGTACATGTTCGTGCTCGGTTTCGGGCTCGGCATGGTGATGCAGGTCCTCATCATCGTGGTGCAGAACGTGGTGCCGTACCGCGATCTTGGCGCCGCGACCTCGGGCGTCACGTTCTTCCGCTCGATCGGCGGCTCCTTCGGGGTGGCCGCGTTCGGCGCGATCTTCGCCAACGCGCTGGCAGCGGCCATTCCGCGCTACGTCCGCACCGGAGCCGGCGCGCTGCCTGCTCGGTTCGAGGCCAACCCGGTGCAGTTGCAGCACTTGCCGCCTGCGGTGCATGCCGGCGTCGTGGAGGCCTACGCGGCGGCGCTGCAACCGGTGTTCCTGGTCGCGGGCTGCATCGGGGTGGTCGCATTCCTGCTCGCGTGGTTGATTCCGGAGGCACGGCTCAAGGAGACCACGCTTGCCGCCGACACCGGCGATGCGTACGCCATCCCGAGCGAGCGCAGCTCCGCCCAGGAACTCGAGCGCGCGTTGCTGGTGCTCGCAAGCCGCGAAGGCCGCGTACGCGCATATGGCCGGCTCGCGACGGCTGCGCGACTCGACCTCGCGCCGGCGTCGATCTGGATGCTGATCCGGCTTGGCAGCGGTCTGCCGCTGACCGTGGAACGGCTTGCCGAGCGCCTGCACGCGCCGACGGTACGGCTGCAGCCCATGCTGGATGCACTTGCGGATGGCGGCTTCGTCGAACGGCGCGCTGGCGCGGTCGCCCTGACGCGCCGCGGCCACGCTGCGTACGCGCGACTTCTCGACGCGCGCAGCCGCGGGCTCGAGCGACTGCTGCGCGGCTGGGCGCCCGAACAGCAGGCCGAGATGGCCGGTACGATCCATTCGCTCGCCGATCGGCTCTTGAGCGATGATTTCGCGGATGCGATGTCGGCGTTCCGGACGAGCATCCAGATCGTCGCCGGCCGCGGCTGAACCGCGGCGCTGGCCGGAGGTGCTGACAGACAACCGCAAAGCCGCTAACGTGGCGGCATCGTCTTGCGTGTCGTTCGACCCATGAACCCTTTCCGCTGGTCTTACCGTGCGGCATTCCTGCTGGGTTTCCTGATCTGCATTGCCCTGCTGGCGTATGCGATCTACGCCGAGCGGGTGCTCAACCTGTTGCCGTGCAACCTGTGCGTCCTGCAGCGCATCGCGTTCATCTGGATAGCGCTGTGGTTCCTCGTCGGCGGGCTGCACGCGCCGCGCGTCGGAGGCCGTTGGGCGTACGTCGTGCTGGTATTGATCGGGGCCGTGTTCGGCGTCGCGATGGCGGCGCGTCAGTTGTGGCTGCAATCGGTGCCAGCCGACCAGGTGCCTGCGTGTGGCGCGGGCGTTGACATGTTGCTCACGATGGTCAAGGCAGGATCGCTCCCATTCGGCCGTTTCGTGACACTGATGCTCAGCGGTTCCGGCGATTGTGCGCAGGTGACGTGGAAGTTCCTCGGTCTGTCGATGGCCGGCTGGACCGTCATCTGGTACGTCCTGCTTGGAATCTGGGCACTGCTGCCGTGGCCGGGCCGGAGCAGGTCGGACAGGGCGCACTCGCTGCGCGCCATCGGGAGTAGGTCATGAGTCGTCTGGAAACCGCAGCATCACCAACGCTGCGCCCGGTGCGGGACACGCAACCGTGGACGGTGGACAGTTGGCAGGCGCGGCCCGCGACGCAGATGCCGCACTACGGCGATGCCGCCGAATTGCAGGGCGTGCTGGAAAACCTCGCCCGGCTTCCGCCGCTGGTGACCTCGTGGGAGATCCTGACCCTCAAGGATCTGCTGGCGGACGCGCAGGAGGGCAAGCGTTTCCTGCTCCAGGGCGGCGACTGCGCGGAAACGTTCGCCGACTGCACCAACGAGGTGATCGCCAACCGCCTCAAGGTGCTGCTGCAGATGAGCCTGGTGCTGGTGCACGGCCTGCGCCTGCCGGTGATCCGGCTGGGCCGGTTCGCGGGCCAGTACGCCAAGCCGCGTTCGGCCGATACCGAAACCATCGATGGCGTGAGCCTGCCCGTCTATCGGGGCGATCTCGTCAACGCGCCCGCGTTCACCGCCGAGGCGCGCCGTGCGGACCCCCGGCGCATGCTCGAAGGCCATGCGCGTTCGGCGATGACGATGAATTTCGTGCGCGCGCTGATCGACGGGGGCTTCGCCGATCTACATCGGCCCGAGCTGTGG
>JBOHYX010000084.1:0-8660 GCA_050738115.1 Rhodanobacteraceae bacterium | reverse complement strand
GGCCAAGGTGCCGGGCACCGCCGGCATCTGGAAGGACCTGACCGCCAACGTGAATCGCCTGGCGGCCAACCTCACCACCCAGGTGCGCGCGATTGCCGAGGTCGCGACCGCGGTGACGCAAGGCGACCTGACGCGCTCGATCCAGGTCGACGTGCGCGGAGAAGTCGCCGATCTCAAGAACAACATCAACGCGATGATCGGCAACCTGCGCGCCACCACCGAGCGCAATCGCGAGCAGGACTGGCTGAAAACCAACCTCGCGAAGTTCAGCGACATGATGCAGGGCCAGCGCGACCTGATCACGCTGGGCCACATGCTGCTGACCGAACTGGCACCGCTGGTCAACGCGCAGCAGGGCCTGATGTACGTGGTCGACGTCGAATCGAACGTACCGTGCCTGCGGCGGCTGGCGGGCTACGCCGACGCCGACCTGCCGAGCCCGGAACACCATATCGCCATGGGCGAGGGCTTGATCGGACAGTGCGCGGCGCAGCGCCAGTCGATCGTGCTGAAAGACCTGCCGAACGAAGCCGTGCAGATTCGCTCGGGGTTGATCAAGGCACGGCCGCGCAGCGTGATCGTGCTGCCGGTGCTGTTCGAGAACGAGGTCAGGGCGGTAATCGAACTGGCCTCGCTCGCCGACTTCACCGAGACCCACCGCGCGTTCCTCGAACAACTCACCGGCAGCGTCGGGATCGTGCTCAACACCATCTCCGCGACCATGCGCACCGAGCGATTGCTGACCCAGTCGCAGCAACTGGCCGGCGACCTGCAGGCGCAGCAGACGGAGCTGCAGAAGACCAACGAGGAACTGGCGCTGAAGGCCAAGCTGCTGGCCGAACAGAACGTGGAGGTCGAGCGCAAGAACCAGGAGATCGAACATGCCCGCCGGGCCGTCGAGGAAAAGGCGGCCGAGCTCGCGACGACTTCGCGCTACAAATCCGAGTTCCTGGCCAACATGTCGCACGAGCTGCGCACGCCGCTCAACAGCATCCTGATCCTCGGCCAGCAATTGGCCGACAACCCGGACGCGAACCTCAACGAGCGGCAGGTCGAATTCGCGAAGACCATCCACGCCGCCGGTACCGACCTCCTGAACCTCATCAGCGACATCCTCGACCTGTCCAAGATCGAGTCGGGCACGGTCACGGTGGAAAGCGAGGAGGTCGCGTTCGCCGATCTGCGCGGCATGATCGAGCGCGGCTTCACGCACGAAGCCGAACGCCGCGAGCTGGGGTTCTCGGTGGAGTTCGACGACGCAATTGGGCGCGCGATCAACACAGACCCCAAGCGCCTTCTGCAGGTCATCAACAACCTGCTTTCGAACGCCTTCAAGTTCACCGAGAAGGGCAGCGTGCGGCTGCACGCGCGGGTGGCGGAAAAGGGCTGGACGCGCGGCCACCCCATCCTCGACAAGGCGCCGGTAGTGGTGGCGATCGCGGTCGAGGACACCGGCATCGGCATATCCCCCGACAAGCAGAAGATCATTTTCGAAGCGTTCCAGCAGGCCGACGCCGGCACCGCGCGCAAGTACGGCGGCACGGGCCTGGGGCTCGCCATCAGCCGCGAACTGTCGACCCTGCTCGGCGGCGAAATCCGACTGCGGAGCCACCCCGGTGCCGGCAGCATCTTCACGCTGTACATCCCGCTCAACTACATGGGTCCGCCCGTTGGCTATGCGGGCGAGGCCAAGCCGGCAGCGGCGTTGGCCGTTCATCCGCTGCATGCACCCGAGCAGGTCGACGACGACCGCGCGATCGTCGCGCCCGGCGAACCCACCTTGCTGATCATCGAGGACGATCCCCGCTATGCCGGCGTCCTGCGCGACCTTGCGCGTGGCTGCGGCCTGCGGGCGCTGGTTGCGATGTCAGGCGCCGACGGACTGAACTTGGCCCAGCACTATCAGCCGACCGCGATCAGCCTTGACATCTTCCTGCCCGACATGCTCGGCTGGACGGTGCTGGCGCGGCTGAAGCAGACGCAGGAGACCCGCCATATTCCGGTCCAGATCATCACGGTCGAAGACGAACGCCACCACGGCATGGAGCGCGGCGCGTTCTCCTACCTGACGAAGCCTGCCACCACCGAGGCCATCGAGGCGTCGCTGGGCCGTATCACACAGTTCGCGCTGCGGCCGGTCAAAAGGCTGCTGGTGGTCGAGGGCGACGCCGCCGCACGCGACCGCATCGTCGCCCTGATCGACCATGAAGACGTGGAAATCACGGCCGCCGGAACCGGCAAGGATGCGCTCGAGCAAATCCATTCCGGCGCATTCGACTGCGTCGTCCTCGCCTTGAGGCTGCCGGACATGAGTGGCTTCGAGCTGCTCAGCTGCATCAAGGGCGACGCCAACGTCCAGGACGTGCCGATCGTGGTGTTCACCGGCAACGATCTGTCGCCGGAAGAAGAGCAGCGCATGCTCAAGGCCACGCGCAGCGTCATCGTCAAGGATGTGCGTTCGCCCGGCCGGCTGCTCGACGAGACGGCGCTGTTCCTGCACCGGGTCGTGTCGAAACTGCCAGCGGCCAAGCGGGAGTTGCTTGAAACACTGTACAAATCGGACGACTCGCTCAAGGACAAGAAGGTGCTGGTGGTCGACGACGATGTGCGCAACATCTTCGCCATCAGCAGTATCCTTGAGCGCCGCGGCATGCAGGTGCTGACCGCGGAGAACGGCCGGGACGCAGTGGCGCTGGTGAAGGCCCAGGACGATGTCGCCATGGTATTGATGGACGTCATGATGCCGGGCATGGATGGCTACGAAACCATCCGCGCGATCCGCGCCACGCCGGACCTGCGTTCGCTGCCCATCATCGCGCTGACCGCCAAGGCGATGAAGGGCGACCGCGAGAAGTGCATCGAGGCCGGTGCGTCCGACTACATCGCCAAGCCGGTGGACACCGACCAATTGCTGTCCTTGTTGCGGCAATGGTTGCACCGCTGATGAACGACGCGTTTGCCCACGGCGAGCCCGCCAACGTCCTGCTGGTCGACGACAATCCCGCGCGCCTGCTGAGCTATCGCACGATCCTGGAGCCGCTCGGCGAGCGGCTGGTCGAGGCCACGTCCGGCAGCGACGCGTTGCGCAGGGTGATGGATACCGAGTTCGCGGTGATCGTGCTGGACGTGAACATGCCGCGCATGGACGGGTTCGAGACCGCCAGCCTGATCCACCAGCACCCGCGCTTCGAGAAGATCCCGATCATCTTCGTATCGGCGATCAGCGTCAGTGACATGGACCGGTTGCGCGGCTACAAGCTGGGTGCGGTCGACTACGTGATGGTGCCGATCATCCCCGAAATCCTGCGGGGCAAGGTCGCGGTGCTGGCCGAACTGTTCCGCAAGCGAATCGAACTGCAGCGGCTCAACGCGGAGCTGGCCGATACCAATGCCCGACTGGCGCGCAGCAACCAGGCGCTGCGCATCGAGCGCGAGCGCGAGGTGCACAAGCTCAACCATGCGCTCACCGAAAGCAACGTGAAGCTGGCGGAGAGCAATCGCGAGTTCAAGAAGGAAGTCGACGAGCGTCGCCGCGTGGAGGAACGGCTGCGAGAGGCGGACCGCCGCAAGGACGAGTTCCTGGCGACCCTCGCGCACGAGTTGCGCAACCCGCTGGCGCCGATCCAGAGCGCGCTGAACGTCTACCGGCTCGGGCACGACGTGGCGACCACGGACGGCGGCGCGCTCTACCGCGTCTTCGAGCGCCAGACGGCCCTGCTCGTGCACATGGTCGACGACCTGCTGGACGTCTCCCGCGTGACCCGCGGACGGCTGCAGTTGCGGCTCGCGCGTACCTCGCTGGGCGACATCCTGGCTGCAGCGGTTGAGACCGCGCAGCCGATGATTGATGCAAGCCAGCAGCGGCTGGAATTGGACCTTCCGCCGCAGCCGTTACATCTCGAGGCCGATTCGCACCGCCTGACCGAAGTTTTCTGCAACCTGCTCAACAATGCCTGCAAGTTTTCCGATCCTGGCGGTACGATCACCGTGCGCGCCACGACCGACGACGGGCAGGTGATCATTGAGGTCCGTGACACCGGCATCGGCCTGACCGAGCAGCAGGTCCGGTTCATTTTCGATTTGTTCGCGCAGGCGGACACCTCGCTCGAACGGCCGCACAGCGGGCTCGGTATCGGGCTGACCCTGTCGCAGCGGCTGGTCGAGTTGCACGGTGGTCAGATCCGCGCGAGCAGCGAGGGCCTCGGCAGCGGCAGCACCTTCACCGTGACGTTGCCGATTGCGAGTGCCGATGCCGGTTCCACCGGAGAGCCCGTTCCGGCACCGGCGCAGGTGACCATGGGCAGCCTGCGGATCATGGTGGTCGACGACAACCGCGATTCGGCCGACATGCTCGCGATGTCCTTGCAGATCATGGGCCACGAAGTACGCGCCGTGTACTCTCCACTGGCGGTGATGGATAGCTGCGCCGATTTCGAACCAGAGCTGATGATCATCGACATCAGCATGCCGGAGCTCACCGGCTTGGCGCTGGCTGAGCAGCTACGCGCCCACTCGTGGCGTGGACGCCAGCCAAGGCTGGTCGCCCTGACCGGTTGGGGGCAAGCTGAGGACCGCGAGCGTTCCCTGGCGGCGGGCTTCGCAGATCATCTGGTCAAACCGGCCACCCTTGCGACGATCGAACGGGTCTGCCGTGACACATGGGCGGCATGCGAGGCGACGTAGGTAGTCGCATCGAGTGCGGACCGCAGCGGGTCGCGCATCGGCGCTATGACCGCCCGCTGCAGCGGTGCATCGATCGCAACATCTGACGTGCCGATTGCACCAAGTCGAGAATGGCGTTGAGGGAAGCGGCCATCATCGATTGACTCCACGCGCAGCAGCCCTCAACCGGCTCGGCTCCAGGGTCGCCAAGCGCTCCGCTCTAACCAGTCGCGGTTGTCAAGCATTGCCGGTAGCCTATTTCTTTTTCACGAAGGACGGGATGACAAGCTTGCCATTGGCCGCGTTTTTGGGCCACAAGGTGCTGGTTGGGTGATCGGCCGCGCATCGATGAGGACGTCGTGCAGGCACTGGCGGAAGCTACGGAGGCGTATTTCCCTCCGCGCCGGCAGCGCGCAGCGTGGTCGCGGTTTCGCACCTTCCTCGCGGATCCACAGGCGGATCACGCCGGGTTCGAGGTCGGAGACATCGACACAGGGCGGCTGCGGCCAGTCAGCGCCAAGCTGCTGTCGCGAGCGGAGCTCGAGTGTGCGGCCGCGTATCTGGGTTCGGTGCGTTCGGGTTTGGGCGCTGCAAGTACACGCTCCGTCGCTTGTCGGCACTTCGAGCTCATTCGTGCCACCGGCGCCCGGCGTGCGGAAGCTGCGCAGCTGCGTTGGGCGGACATCGGATCGCTGAGGCTGGTGGTGACGGCTGCTTTCAGACGTCGGCCTGCTCAGTCGCTTCGAGCGCCATCGACTTCGATGCGAAGGTACGGGACTCACTTGGCTTTCCGTCGGTCCACGGTGTCCTTCAGCGTCTGGCCGGCGGAGAACTTCGGCACGCGACGCGCGGGAACCTTGATGGCTTCACCGGTACGCGGGTTGTGGCCCTTGCGCGCCGCACGCTTCACGGCGTGAAACTTCCCGAACCCCATCACCGACACCTCGTGGCCTGCCTTCAACTCGGCTGCGATCACTTCGAACACGGCCGCAACGGAGTGGCCAGTCGCTGCCGCGGTTCCGCCGGACTTTTTCGCAACCGCAACGATCAACTCCTGCTTGTTCATTGGAATGCCCCTACTTGGCAGTGAAGTGCGTCTGGTCGTCAACGGGACGACCGCCCGGTGGAACGATGGCTGTGCCCAGGCGGTGGGGCGATGACCGACACCATCATGACTTGGTTCTCGCGGCCGTCGTCACCTGGTAGCCCATGGCCCGGTACCTGCGCTGCCGCTTTTTCCACATTCGCAGCAGCGCCGGATGGCCCGAATCCACAAAATCGATGATCCGGACATCGTGTTTGTTGGCCTGCTGGCGATGCAGGCGTCCCGCATATTGCTGCAGTGTACCTTTCCACGAAATCGGCATGGCCAGCACCAGGGTATCGAGCGGCGGATGATCGAAGCCTTCACCGACGATCCTGCCCGTTGCAAGCAGAATACGAGGTGCGGCCGCCGGCAACGCATTCATCCTGGCAGTGAGGTCGACACACTGCTTCTTCGACATCCGGCCGTGTAACACAAACGGCACGTGGCCCTGATCCGTCAGGGTAGCCTTGATGGCATCGAGATGTTCCGTGCGCTCAGTCAGCACCAGTACCTTGCGGCCGTGCTCGAACGCATCGGTGACTTCCCTTGCGATGGCGGCGGTCCGATCCCGATCGTGGACCAGCGATCGGAACACGTCTTGAATCGCGGCGTCGGGAGATAAACTGACCGGCGCTGCGCAAAAACAAGGCACTGCTACGCGCGCACCGACGGCGCGCGCCGGGCCGGCCGCGGTATACCGGATCGGTCCGCATTGCATGAAGATGATAGGTTGCAGGCCATCGCGGCGGATGGGCGTTGCCGTGAGACCGAGCACGTACTTCGCCTTCGTTCGCTTCAGGATGGCATCGAAGGACGCGGCACCGACATGGTGGCATTCATCGACCACCACCTGCCCATAGTTTTCGACCAGGGCGTTGACTTGGCCATGCCGTGACAGTCGGCAGGTCACCGTCAGCCCTTTCGCCGTGGTGGTCTTGGCGATCAAGTGGACGATCGTTTCGTAATCGCGCAGCGGCTCCCCGCGCCAGTTGGAGGAGATGAAGGAGAACAGCCGGTGCTCCACCTTGTTCCGCTTGCTGGTGCCGGGCGGGAAGTGACAGACCGAGACCCTAAGCCCGGTCTGATCGGCGAACTTCTGCAACTCGCGCTGCTTCAGCGCATCGAAGCCGACATCGAGCATCCCGGCGATGAGTTTCAGCTTGGCGTTGGGCTTGCCGTCCTTGCCCAGGCGTGCGTCGGCGGCGATCGGTTCGGTGCGTTGGGTCGTCGGCTGTCCATTCGCGTCCAGCGTGAAACGCAATGCTTGGCAAAAACATTCTTCCGGTTCGCGGCCGGGCAGGTCGCTGGCGTTCGCTTCGCCGCCGATGATCAGGCAGAAGATGCGCTCACCGCGGCCCAAGCGCTTCCATGCCAGCACTTCCTCGTTGTCCCAGCGCGAAGCCGCCGACGCAGGCGAGCAGATCACGATCAGGTTTTCCGATTGCGCGAGGGCTTCGTTGATCATGGTGCCGAGTTCGGGCGAGCTGGACAGCTCGTCGCGATCACGGAAGATCGGGTTCAGGCGACGCGGGATTTTTCCATGCGCGGTCGTCGTGCCGACGAGACGCGTCGGCACACGATACGTTTCCAGCGCCTTGTGCAGCCAGTCCGCCCACGCCTTGTCGCGGTGGCTGTAGCTGATGAAGGCGCGGTAGGTAAACCCGTCGTGGGAGGACGACTCCGCCATGGCGAAGCCCTTGTACCCGTTGCGTCGAACCATCCGTGGCGAAACGCGATCGCCGGGCGCACAGGGCGCTGGCGGGTCGCCGCGATCCTGGACAAACGGATCGCACTGCGGAACTAGCACCGATCCTGGGTCGCGGCGTGAAGGCCTCTCCCCGTCGCTTCCACGGGAAGAGGAGGGAAAAATCGATGGCGGAACGCGGGTTACGTGCGGTTGATCGGTTTCATCATGCGCAACAGGTCGGGAAAGAACCCGGCGCGTTGGTACAGCGCGAGCGCGCGGGCGTTGCCGGGGAACACGTTGAGCGTCATCAGCCGGCATTCGTGCCTGCGTGCCCAGCGGTGCGCCCGCGCGAGGAGCGCGCGCCCGACGCCGTGGCCCTCGGCAGCCGACGCGACCGCGAGGTTGGCGACGTGGCACGCGCGCGCGCCGGAAAAGAAATCGCGGTCCAGCTTGAGTTGCAGGAAGCCGGCGCGTCGTCCGCGTGCATCGGTCGCGACGAAAAAGTGATCGTTGGCGGACGCTTCGCGCGATGCGGCCTCGACTTCGGTGCGGATTGCCGCCAGCACGCGGCGTCTGGTGCGCCCCTTGGGCAGGTCGAAGGCGACGAACCGCGGCGTCAGCGACAGGATGAAATCGGCGTCCGTGGCGGTGGCGGGGCGGATTTGGAAGCTTGGACTGGGTGCCTTTTTCGCAGAGGTCATACGGAGTTCAACCGGTAGCTCGCGGCTCAAACCGCAAGAGAGCGAGCCCGTCTCCCTTCGGGAGAGGCGGCCTGCGGCCGAGCGGGTACCGCTGGCGCGAGGGTACGAGCCTTTCGCAATATTTGACATTGCGCGGGTCCGAACCCTCACCGGGCTCTCCGCGGTGCCGGACCCTCACCCGCCCCTTCGGGGCACCCTCTCCCGAAGGGAGAGGGGAACCGCGGTCGCTCGCAGCGCCGATCAAATGGGGATCACCCGAACAGCGCATCCGGCATCGCCAGCACGCTGTCGGCGCCGGCCTGCATGGCTGCGAGGTGCGTGCGGGTGCGCGGCAGGATGCGGTCGAAGTAGAAGTGCGCGGTCAGGCGCTTGGCCCGTTTGAAATCATCCGACTGTGACGACGCATCGGCGGCGGCGACGCTGCGCGCCCACGCGTAGGCGAGCGCGATGTAGCCCGAATAGAACAGGTAATCGACCGCCGCGGCGCCGATCTCGTCGGGGTTCGACACCGCGCGCATCCCGA
>JBOHYX010000083.1:0-8690 GCA_050738115.1 Rhodanobacteraceae bacterium | reverse complement strand
CGTCGGCATGGGTGGGTACTCTAAGGGTGCAGGGACGCGTCAACCGGAACTCGACCAACCTTGAGGCGCCAATCGTCGGCGTCCGTCCGTGTGCCGGCCGTGTCCCGCTCACCTGGCCAACATTGCACGTTTCCCGACGAATTGCCGCCCTCGCGGGTCAACGAGGTCGGATTGTGCGGGTGGAGCGCTGGCAATCGCGCAGGTCAGTCGGCCGCCATGGCCTTGCCCGCCGAGCCGCCTGCCCGCCGCGACCAGCGCGGCTTGCACGCCATGCCGACCCGCCACGGTCCCTCGTTCAGGGTCAGTGGTCCTCCCGATTTCGGGTACTCGAGAAGCTGGAAAGCGTACCTCCGGCAATCGTCGATGAAGTGCTGGCGGGACTCTCGACGATCTTGGAATAGATGTAAGACAAACAGGCCGCAGTCGGACCCGTAGGAGACGTTGCTCTGGCTCAAGCCGATGTCCGCTGGACGCCGCGTATTCACCGGCGATGTGCTGCTGATCGATGGCTGCGGACGCGCCAACTTCCAGAAACGCTGACGCCGCTGCGCTTCATCGCAGCACCCGCGAAAAACTGGTCACGCTTCCGGGTGCGACGCTGGTGTATCCGGCGCACGATTATCAGGGACGGCATGTGTCCTCGATCGCGCAGGAGCAAACGCGCAACCGCGGACCGGCGGTGACGCACGTTGGGTGAGTTCATGGAGATCATGAACGGCTTGGGCTTGCCGTACCCGAAGCCGATTCGGCGACCGCGGCATCGGCAGGACGACGCAAACCGCTCGCGACCTCGCGCAATGCCCCATCGTCCAACGTTTCCACCTCCAGCAGGCGGGCGGCGGCGCGGTCGAGGATGTCGCGGTTGTCGCGGAGGATGTCGGTGGCCTGCCGGGTGGCGGAGTCGAGGATCGTCCGGACCGCTTCGTCGATGGTTTCGGCCGTGGCCTCGCTGTAGGTACGATCCAGATAACCCGATCGACGATCGCCGAGGAATCCCGGGCGGTCACTGTCGTAGCTGACGCTGCCGAGACCGGCATCCATGCCGTAGCGCGCGACCATCGAGCGGGCGATGTCGGTGGCGCGGGCGAGATCATCGGCCGCGCCGGTGGAAAGCTTGCCGAACACCAGGCTTTCCGCGGCGCGCCCCGCCATCAGCACCGCGATCTTGTGGCGCAACTCGTCTTCCGTCATCAGGAACCGGTCCTCGGTCGGGCGCTGCATGGTGTAGCCGAGTGCGCCCACCCCGCGCGGGATGATCGACACCTTGTGCACCACGTCGGCGCCCGGCAGCGCCATCGCCACCAGCGCGTGGCCCATTTCGTGATAC
The DNA here is from genome assembly GCA_050738115.1 of Rhodanobacteraceae bacterium. GTDB lineage: Bacteria > Pseudomonadota > Gammaproteobacteria > Xanthomonadales > Rhodanobacteraceae > 66-474. Next base: position 7,363 of record JBOHYX010000083.1, on the reverse strand, counting down.
GCGACGATGCGGCGCTCGCGGGGGTTGATCAGGCGGTTGCGCTTTTCCAGCCCCGCGACGATCCGTTCGATCGCGTGGGTGAAATCCTGCATGCCGACCGCCTTCGCACGCCGCCGCGTTGCCAGCAGGGCGGATTCGTTCACGAGGTTGGCAAGGTCGGCGCCGGACATGCCGGTGGTCAGCGCGGCGATCTGTTCCAGGTCGACATCCGGTGCCAGCGTGACCTTGCGCGCGTGCACCTTGAGGATCTGCGCTCGTCCGGCGCGGTCGGGACGGTCGACCAGCACCTGGCGATCGAAGCGGCCCGCGCGCAGCAGCGCCGGATCGAGGATCTCCGGGCGATTGGTGGCGCCCAGCAGCACCACGCCCTGACTGGGATCGAAACCGTCGAGCTCCGACAGGAGCTGGTTCAAGGTCTGTTCGCGCTCGTCGTTGCCGCCCTGGATCACCCCGGCGTTGCGCGCGCGCCCGAGCGCGTCGAGTTCGTCGATGAAGACGATGGCCGGCGCCGCCTTGCGCGCCTGCTCGAAGAGATCACGCACGCGCGCCGCGCCCACGCCGACGAACATCTCGACGAATTCGGAGCCCGAGATCGAATAGAAGGGCACGCCGGCTTCGCCGGCCACCGCACGCGCCAGCAGGGTCTTGCCGGTACCCGGCGGCCCGACCAGCAGGATGCCCTTGGGCATGCGCGCCCCGAGCGTGCCATAGGCGCCCGGATCCTTCAGGAAGTCGATCACCTCCTGCAACTCGGCCTTGGCCTCGTCGACGCCGGCGGCGTCCGCGAAGGTGACCTTGGTGTCGGTCTCGACGAAGATCTTGGCCTTGCTTTTGCCGATCGACATCAGGCCGCCCATGCCTTGGCGGCCCGCCATGCGCCGGACCACAAACAGCCAGATGCCGATGAACAGCAGTGCAGGAAGCAGCCAGCTCAGGAGATTGGTGACCCAGGTGTTCTCGGTCGCGCCGGTGTAGGTGACGCCGGCGTCCTTGAGCCGGGCCGCGAGTTCAGGCGGGACCCGTGTCGTGACGAAACCGGTCTTGCCGTTGTGCGGCTCGGTATAGGTGCCGCGGATGGTGTCGGCGCCGACCGTCACGTCCTTGATCGTGCCCTTGTCCAGATCGGTTTCGAACTGGCTGTAGGGGATCGTCTCGACCGTCTGGGTCTGCAGCCATGCACTGTGCAACAGGTAAACGCCCAGCAGGGCAATCACGATGTACCACGCGTTGATCCTGGTGGAACGGTTCATGGCGGCGGTCCTCGCGCTGGGTTGCGGCCTGTCGTCGTCCGTATGCGTGCATCATACGGTTCACGGTACCTGCGCCGACCGCTGCGTGTCGATGAAGGCCGGCGGCCGCTGAACAAACCTTCCTGGATGCCGGGGATGCGGACCCTGAGGAGCCGACGTAGGTACCGTTGCTGCGCATCAGACAGGGGCGCGCCGCGCTCGCGCTGGACCTGGCCCGCCATCCGACAAGTGCTCATCCTGAGTTGCAGCGCCGTCGTTGGTTCGCCCACGGCGGCAACGGCAGGATCAGCATCGCCATCACCAGCAGGATGAAGATCGGCCCGGTCAGCAGTTTCAGGTTCGGGTCCTTCAGCCGCCCGCCGGGCAGCCGGGTTGCAGCGATGCTCATGCGCGGCCCTCCTCCGCATCGTCGATCCTGTCCATGCCCTCGGGCACATCGAGATCCACCGGTCGCGGCGGCGCAACGCCGCCTTCATCGCGCGCGCGCTTGAGGCGCATCGCCCACACCAGCACTTCGGCGACCGCGTTGTAGAGCGCGCCCGGAACCTCGCGCTCCAGGTCCACGTGCCGGTACAGCGCGCGCGCCAGCGGCGGCGCCTCGAGCATGGGAATGTGGTGTTCCTCGCCCACCTCGCGGATGCGCAGGGCGATCGGGCCCGCGCCCTTCGCGACCACGCGCGGCGCGCCCATGCGCGCCTCGTCATAACGCAACGCAACCGCGTAGTGGGTCGGGTTGGTGACGATCACGTCGGCCTGCGGCACCTTGCTCATCATGCGGCCGCGCGATCGCCTGCTGGCGCGAGCGGATGCGGCCCTTGATGTGCGGGTCGCCCTCGGTTTCCTTGTTTTCGCGCCTGACCTCTTCCTTGGTCATGCGCAGTTTCTTGCCGTGGCTCCACAACTGGTACGGCACGTCGATGAGCACGACCAGCACGAGCGCCAGCACCATCAGGCCGGCCGCGCCGAGCGTCAGGCGCAGCGCGTGTTTGAGTCCCTGCACCACCGGCTCGCCCATCAACGCGACCAGCGGGCCGCGCTGCCGGGCCAGGAACCACACGCCGATGCCGCCCACCAGCAGCGACTTGGCGACGGCCTTGCCGAGCTCGGCGAGCATCTGGCCCGACAGCATCCGCTTCAGCCCCTTGATCGGGTCGAGCTGGGAGAACTTCGGCGCCAGCGACTTGGCCGAAAGCGACCAGCCGCCCAGCAGCAGCGGCGCCACCAGCGCGACGACCACCAGTGCCAGCAACAGCGGCGCGAGCGTCGACAGCGCGCTGGCGCCGAGTTCGAATACGCGGCTCAACATGGCGCGGCTGTCGAACGCCTGCCGGCGGTCGAACAGCAGCGCCTGTGCCATCACCATGCCGAGGCGCCGCGACAGGTGTCCGCCCAGCATCCACAGTCCGATCAGCCCGCCACCCAGCAAGGCGAACGTCACCAGCTCGCGCGAGCGCGCGACCTGGCCTTCTTCGCGCGCCTTTTCGATGCGGCGCGCAGTAGCCGGTTCGGTTTTTTCCTGATCGTCGGTATCGTCGGACATGGCCGGCCGCAGCGGAAAGCCACCGTTTCGCGATGATCATTGTCGGGGCCCGGTACCCTGCCCAAACCGGCGATAAGACCCCCGTTCGAGCGGCTGTTCGACGCATTCACGCCATCCGTCCGCCGGTTTTGCGCACCCGTCCTCAGACCGGTCCGCGTGCGACATTAAAATCGCGCGCCATGTCCCGCTGGAAAGCCGCCGGGCTGCACCTTTCGATCAGCATCGTCGTCGCGGCCATCGCCTCGGGGCTGCTGCTGGGCATCTGGTATCCGCCGCCGTATTTCCACGCGGGCGGCGCGGGCAAGCTGCTGGCGCTGGTGGTGGGCGTCGACGTTTCGATCGGGCCGCTAATGACGCTGCTGGTGTTCAAGCACGGCAAGCGCGGGCTGAAACTGGATCTTTCGGTGATCGGCCTCCTGCAGGCGGTGGCGCTGGTGTACGGATTCCACGTATTGGTGATTTCGCGCCCCGTGTTCATGGTGGCGGCGGTGGATCGCTTCGTGATCGTCGCCGCCGAGGACATCGCGCCGGCCGACCTCGCCAAGGCAAGTGATCCGGCGTGGCGGCACCTGTCGTGGACCGGGCCGGTGCTGGTCGGCGCGACCATCCCGACCAACCCGAAGCAGCGCGAGAAACTGATGTTCTCGTCGTTGCAGGGCGGCAAGGACATCCAGGACCTGCCGGAGTATTACGTGCCGTATTCGGGGCTGGCTGAAAAAATGGTGGCGCGCGCGCATCCGGTGGCGCTGCTGAAGAAGATGCACCCGGACGCCGCGCACGAAATCAGCCGCTGGCTCGAGTCGCACCACCTCGCGCCGGACCGGGCGGTGTGGCTGCCGATCCAGGCGCGCCGCTGGGACATGGCGATGGTGCTCAACAAGGTTACGGGCCAACCGATCGGCCCGATTCCGCTGGACCCGTGGCAGCATGCGACGGCGGCGGAGTGAGCAACAATCTTGTGTTAGTATGCGTTTGTGCATACTCACCAAGTGCCGTCATGAGCCGCCTGACCATCACACTGAGCGACGATCGCTACCAGGCCTTGAAGGAGGCTTCGGCGCGGCGGGGCAAAACCATCGGGCAGTTGATCGACGAGAGCCTGGAGTTTTACGGCATCAAGACCCGTGACGACGCCGCGAGACTCGTCGCGCGCGCACGCCGCCACGCGGGCATGGACGAATCGGCCGCCTCGAAGTTGGCCGTCGATGAAACCCGCGTAGCGCGCCGCGGCTGATGCGTGCGGCCGTCATCGATACCAACGTCGTAGCTTCCGGCCTGATTACAGGGAATCCAGACGCACCGCCCGCGCGCATCGTGGATGCCATGTGCGCGGGCACGATCGTCTTCGTGGTGTCGAGCGCGCTGCTATCCGAATATCGCGACGTGCTGAATCGCCCCAAGCTGCGCAAGCGTCACGGACTCACGCGCGATGAGATCGAGACGCTGCTGGTTACCGTTGCCGAAAATGCCGTCGTGCTGCAGCCGACGGCAAGCGTTGCCGCGCCTGAACCTGGCGACCAGCACCTGTGGGACCTGTTGGCGAGCCACGAGAGCCTGTGTCTGGTGACGGGTGACGCGCTGCTTCTGCATGCCGCGGCTCCACCCGCACCGGTGATCTCCGCCGCCGACTTTCTCAAGCTCGAAGCGGATTGAACGTGGTCAGGCACGAGCGCGCTTTGCGCGAAAGATGACCGGCATGATTGGTGTTTCCCCGGCGTTGTGCCACGCCAACGCTAACATGAGCGCCCCGATGCGACAGGAACCTTGCGGATGCACTTGAATGGAACGCTGCGCCGCTGGCTGCCATGGTTGCTGCTGGCCGTGGCGGTAGTCGCGACGGGCATCGTGTACTGGCCGGGCGTGACCGGCGGCTGGGTGTTCGACGATTATCCGAACATCGTCGACAACGCGGCGATCCACATCCAGACCGGACACGCGACGCTGGTGGCTTGGGTGAACGCGGCGCTGTCCTCGCCGGCGAGCTTCCTGCACCGGCCGCTGGCGTCGATCACGTTCGCGTTGAACTGGATGCAGGGCGGCGGCGATCCGTATCCGTTCAAGGTGACCAACATCGCGATCCACCTCCTGAACGGGGTGCTGGTGTTCGTGATGCTGCGCGCGCTGCTGCGGTTGCTGGCGTGGCGGTGGGAAGGCCTCGGCTCCTATGCCGCGTCAGCCGCAAACGCATCTCCGACCATTTCGTCATTCTGGGGCGGCCCGCAGGGCCGAACCCGGAATCCAGCTTCTTTGGCTGCAGGCCAGGTCAAAAGCTGGATTCCGGGTTCCAGCGCCGATGAAGCCGGCGCTGGCCCCGGAATGACAAGCCTGGGTCGAACCATCGACGATGCCGCCGCGACGCGCCTCGCGCTGATCGTCGCCGCCGCGTGGATGCTGCTGCCGATCAACCTGATGGCGGTGCTGTACGTGGTGCAGCGCATGGAAAGCCTGTGCCAGGTGTTCGTGCTGGCGGGACTGTGGGCGTACCTGCACGGGCGCTGGATGATGCTGACGGCAAGCTCGCCGGGCCGCGACCGGCGCGGGTTGGCGCTGGCCATCTGCGGGATCGTGTTCGGCACGCTGCTGGGATTGACGTCGAAGGAAACCGCGGTGCTGCTGCCGGTGTTCGCGTTTTTCGTGGAGCTGATTTTGTTGAGGTTTGCGCGGAGTGCGCGCGGACAAAGCCGGATTCCGGTTTCTGGCAGCGGCGCCGCCGTCAGCCCCGGCAGGACGTCCCAAAAGATCAATGGTCGTTCCGGGGTCGCGCGCAGCGCGGAACCCGGAATCCATGCTGTGCCGGCCTCAACCGATCCGGACGATCCAAAGAGCTGGATTCCGGGTTCTGCCAGCGGCTCCGCCGCCGGCAGCCCCGGAATGACGAAGCATGGAAATGCCGCGCGGGGTTCAGCCGCAGGCCAGGACATCCGCCTGTGGGTGATGTTCACGCTCGCCCTGTTCATCCCGGCGATCCTGGGTTTCCTGTGGCTGCTGCGCGGCGTGCTGCGTCCGGCCGCGCTCGCGGGACGCGACTTCACGCTGGGGCAGCGTCTCATCACCGAGCCGCGGGTGCTGGTCGATTACTTGAAGTGGACCCTGTTCCCCAACCCGAACGTCCTCAGCCTGTACCACGACGAGATCAAGATCTCGACGGGCATCCTGACGCCCGCGAGCACGCTCGGCGCGATGCTGCTGCTGGCGGTGCTGATCGTGATCGCGGTATGGCTGCGCAACCGCCGCCCGCTGGTGTCGCTCGGCATCGCGTGGTTCTTCTCGGCGCAGCTCCTGACCGCGACCATCATCCCGCTGGAACTGGTGTACGAGCAGCGGATGTACTTCGCATCGATCGGCGTGCTGCTGGCCGCCGCCGCGCTGATCGCGGGGCTGCGCTGGCGCGTGCGCTTGCCGCTGCTGCGCGGACTGGTCGTGATCGTGGCGCTGGGCTGGTTTGCGATCGCGACCAACCTGCGCGCGCAGGAATGGTCGAATCCGATCCGCCTCGCCGTCGCCGAGGCCAACCGTCATCCCGAGTCGCCGCGCGCGGTGTACGAGGCCGGCCGCCTGCTGCTGATCGCGTCGAACTACAAGCCGGGACCCGCGATGGACGGTTCGGAAAAATACCTGGGCGAGGCGTCACGCATCCCCGGCGCATCCACCCTGCCCGACCAGGCGCTGATCATGCTGGTCGATCATGGGCACCAAGGCGACGACGCCGAATATTGGGCGTCGATGGCGCACAAGCTCGCGAACCAGCCGACGCGGCAGGAGGACATTTCGGCGCTGATCTCGCTGACCAACTGTTACGGCGCCGGCATCTGCAAGTTCGACGTCGCCAACCTCGACCGCGCCTACAAGGCCGCACTGTCGCGCCCGTATCCGATCGCGCGGCTCGACGGCGCGTACGCGGATTTCCAGCGCGACATCCTGCGCGACGACCCGCTCGCGATCGTGTACCTGGCACGCGCGGTAAAGGGCGCACCCAGCGAACCGGCGTACCGGATCGATCTTGCGGCACTGTATGCGCGCAACGACGAACCGGACAAGGCGCTGCAGCAGATCGCGGCGCTGAGGACGATGAACTTCGCCGGGCGGCTGGACCGCCAGATCGCGGTGCTGGAACAACTTGTGGCGCAGGCGAAATCCGCCGCGCCCGCGGCCCATTGACCCGGCGTTGCCTGTCATGCATCATGATGCTTCGTCATTGATGCATTTGCTGTCATGCGTACCACCATCACCCTCGAACCCGACGTCGAAGCGCTGCTGAAGAAGGTCATGCGCGAACGCGGGCTCACTTTCAAGGACGCGGTCAACCAGGCCGTGCGCGACGGGCTGGCAAAACCTGCCGAACCGATCCCGCCGTTCAAGCAGCGCACGATGCATCTTGGGCGACCGTTGGTCGACCTGACCAAGGCGCTGGCGCTGGCCGACGAACTGGACGACATCGCGCACGGCCGGCTGCCGCCAAAGTGAGGATGCCCGACGTCAACGTGCTGGTATACGCGATCAATCCTGACGCGCTCCAGCACGTTGCGGCACGCAAATGGCTGGAGCACGCATATCAGGAAGCAAGCGGCGTGGG
>JBOHYX010000082.1:0-8828 GCA_050738115.1 Rhodanobacteraceae bacterium | reverse complement strand
GACAGCGCTACCGCCTGAGCCTTGAAATCGTCGGTGTAGGTACGACGGGAAACACGTTGCATGGGAACCTCCAGGTCGCGATGAGAGTATCGCTTCCTGGCGTCCGTTCTGGCGGGGCACCTTCAACCCTACCGGATGGCGTAGGGCGGACATCGTCCGCCGCATGAGGGACATCGTCCGCCTGTTGGAGGACATCGTCCGCCGCCGTTGGCACACCGGTAATCATGATCGATCGAGTGGCGGGCATTGCCCGCCCTACCGGATGGCGTAGGGCCTGTTGGACCCTGCCTGCCCGCCACGCCTCAGCATTCGTCGAGGCTTTGCAGGAACGCCTTGCGCCACGCCGCGATGTCCTGCTTGCACAAATGCCCGTACATCGTGTGCCAGCGCTCGCGGCGTTCGGCGCGGGACATGGTGAGGCCCTGCTCGATGCCCGCGACCATGCCTTCGGGATCATAAGGATTCACGAGGATGGCCTGCGGCAGTTCGTCCGCCGCACCGGCGAATCGCGACAGCACCAGCGCGCCGGGATCGTCCGACGATTGCGCGGCCACGAACTCCTTTGCGACCAGATTCATGCCGTCGCGCAGCGGCGTCACCAGCCCCAGCCGGGCGATCCGGTAGAACCCCGCCAGCGTCGAGCGTTGGAAACTGCGGTTGATGTAGCGGATGGGCACCCAGTCGGGTTCGCCGTAGCGGCCGTTGGTCGCGCCCGCGAAGCGTTCCAGCTCCGCGCGCAGCGCGCGGTATTCGGGGACTTCGCCGCGCGAGGGCGGCGCGATCTGCAACAACGACACCTGCGAGCGCCATTCGCTGTGTTCGTCGAGGAACCGGCCGAACGCATCGAAGCGCCGCGGCAGGCCCTTGGAGTAGTCGAGCCGGTCCACGCCGATCGCGAGGGTGCGCCCGGCGAGGCTGGTGCGCAGGCTGCGTACGGCGGGCTTGCGCAACGCGAGATTCGCCTGGCGGGCCACCTCGGCGGTGTCGGTGCTGATCGGGAACGGCGCGATGCGGGTGCGCCGTCCGCCGAGGATCACGACGTCGTCGGAACGATCCGCGCCCAGCATGATGAGGAAATAGCTGATCAGCGCGTGTGCGTCGCGTTTGACCTGCACGCCGACGAGGTCATACGCGGCGAGCGTCGCCATGAGGTCGAGGTGGCACGGCAGGTTCATCATCAGTTCCGGCGGCGGCAGCGGAACGTGCAGGAAAAAGCCGATGCGCGTGCCGACGCCAAGATTGCGCAGTTCGGCGCCGAGCGGGATCAGGTGGTAGTCCTGCACCCAGACGCGGTCGCCATCACGCAGCAGCGGCGCAAGCCGCTCGGCGAACAGCCGGTTGACCGCGCGGTAACCCGAGTATTGCGCCTGGCTGTATTGCATCGCGGTGGGCTGGAAGTGCATCAGCGGCCACAGCGTGCGGTTGGCGAAGCCGAGGTAGTAATCGTCGTATTCCTTCGGCGTGAGGTCGAGCAGCGCGTATTCGATGGTGTCCACGCATTCGTGGTGCAACGTGCGTTGCGCGGGCGCGACCTGCTTGCCGCTCCAGCCGAACCACAGGCCGCCACCCTCCTTCAGGGCGCCGCGCATCGCGGCCGCCAGGCCGCCGGCCCGCGCTTCCCGCGGGTGCGCGACACGATTGGAAACGACGACGAGGCGGCTCATGCGATGACGCCTGCGTGGTGCGCGGCGCCGCGCCGGGTGTTGCGTGGCGTGGAATGCGCGCGGGCGGCGTGGCACGGCGGCGCTGCAGCCCGACCCTTGCGGCGGTGCGGCTCATCGCGGAGGTGGATTGCGATCGCCATGCTGTCGTCCCTGACGGCGGGATTGCAAATGCAGCGCATGTGCGCATCCATCGTACGCGCCGCATCCGGACGGTTCAATGCCCGTCCGGGAACGGCTGCGTGGAGTCTGTACTCGTGCCTGCACTGCTTCGGTTCGGATTCGGGTCTGCAATCCAACGTTCGCCTCGCTCCGGGATGACCGGCGTGCGCGTGCCTTTCACATGACCGTGTCGGCTGCCAGCGCGTGCAGCCACGCGCGCACGGCCGCGGGTCCGGGCAATGCGTAACGCGCGGCGGTCGGACGCCGCGCGCCCACGATGACGCTGACGCCGTCCATCGCATTGATATGCCGGAATGCGTCCTCGTCGGTCAGGTCGTCACCCAGCATCCAGGGCTGGCGTCCGCGAAACGGCGGCAGGGCCGCGAGCGCAGCAAGCGCGCCCCCCTTGTCCATCCCCGCGGGTTTGAGTTCGATCACGTGGTCGCCGTGCTGCAGCGTGTAGGCGTCGCCCGCGCCGCGCAACAGCGATTCGGCGATGTGCTGCGCCGTCGCGCCGGCGCCGGGCTCCTGCCGGAAGTGCAAGGCCAGCGCGCGGTACTTGTCCTCCAGCACCACGCCACGACTATCCGCCGCCAGGGCCACCGCGCGCGCGCGCGTCTGCGCGAACCGGTCGGCGTCGCCGGTGAAATGCTCGCGCCCATCGGGCGTGCGCAACTCGGCGCCGTGCAGGCCTGCCGCGGCGTGGCCGTGCCAGCCGAACAGGTCGTCCAGTTGCGACAGCGGCCGGCCACTGAGCAGCGTCACGGCGCCGTCGAGGCGTCGCCGCATCCGCGCAAGGTCATGGTGCAGCGCCGCTCCGACCTCGACGCGGTCCGGGTGCTCGGCGAAATCCAGCAACGTGCCATCGACGTCCAGGAACAACGCCCACCCGTCGTCCACGCCGGGTTCGGGCGGATCGGCCAGCAGCGCGCCTGTGCGGTCGGGTCGGATCTTCGGTACCTCGCGTCGATGACGATCTTGCACGCCCAGTATGCGCGAGCGCGCGTGAGCGTCGCGTAACATGCCGGGCACGCTCGCAACCGATCGGCTGGCGGCCGGCGCGATCGCGCCCGCCCGCAGCCCCCCTACAGGTGCGAGTTGTAGCGGTGCTGCATGCGGTCGCCCTGGTCCGAGTAGACGGCGCTCGGATCCACGACGATTTCCTCGATGGCGATGCGCAGGTAACGCCGCGCGAACGCGGGCGGGTGCGCGGCCAGGAGCGACTTGGCGCGCGCCGATTGTTCGTCGTCCGGCGCAAACACGAACAGGAACGCGCCACCCTTGCGGGCGTGGTCGCGGTCGTGCGAGATGAAACCCTTTTCGGTACCCACGACCTCGACGAGCTTGTTTTCAACCTGTTCGAGCCAGGTTTCCCCCTCGCGCGACTCAAGTTGCGTGGCGACGAACTCGCCGGTCACGGCGCGCACGTCTTCGGCGGACACGCCCGCCTCGCGGAAAGCCGCCTCGGCGGCGCGCGCGTCATCGAGATTGGCGTAGCCGGCAATGATGTAGTGGAGGGGATAGAAAACGCCCAGCGAGGTGTCGCTTTTCTTGAAGAAGTCCCACTGCGGGTCCATGTGCGTGCTCCATGTCGTCTGCCGTGGCCGCCGTTCCGCGGCGACCTGCTGGCCTCGCGTTCAGGATGGGCGGGTGCGCTGGAACTCGCACTGAACCGATTCTGCCCGCAGCATGCAAAGCGTCATCGCCTCCAACGGAAAAAATTTCCGCGCCGCGCGCAAAGGGTAAATCGTTTCCGCCTGGTCGCCGCGGCCGGGGAGGCCGGGTTCGCGGACGCGTCGCGGCGTACGCGGCACGATCCGTTGCGATCGTGGTGATTTGCGCCGGCATTCACGCCGCGTTGTCGTTCGTGGCGATTTCGGCACGCATCTTGCTGTATGGTCACACAGCGCGACCGGGTGGCGGACGATCGATCCGAACAGGCATCGATCCGATGGCCGTATTGATTCACGAGGGTGGTGCACGCGGCGATGGAAACGGCAGCAGGACCCTGGCAAGCATCGCATCGACACCATCCGCGGCCCCGCATCCATGCGTCCGCGAGTGTCATGTGCCGTTCGCGCGCGCAGGCGCTGCGGCCCACCACCCGGTCGCGCATTCCATTGGCGTTGTCGATGCCCGACGTGCGGCGAACGTCGAACCGGTACCACCGCAAGGAGCAACCCCCATGAAGCGTGTGAGTGAAGTCATGACCCTGGTGGACCCGGTCGCGCTTCCGCATTGCTGGCTGAGTGAGGAATGATTGGATGAATACCGATGAACGCGACACCCCGCGTGACAACGATCCGCGCGTCACGTCCGGATACGGCCATCCGGAGCATGCGGCTGTTGCAACCTCTCCCGATCTGCTGCAGGACGGCAGGGTCGCGGCTTTCGAGTTGCCGGAATCGGCGGACGGCGTCGATCTCGCCGCGCTGTTGGTCGCCTGCGCCGAGGGCTGCTCGGATCTTGGCGACGTGGAGGTCGATTGCGAAGTCGACCTTCCGCGCGTGCGCGGAGACGCGCATGCGCTGCAGCGGCTATTCCTGGAAATCATGGACAATGCGTTCGAGTCGGGCGCGCGCGCGATCGTGGCCAGGGTCGGCAGTGATGGCGACGAAACGGTGTGCATCGAGTTCAGGGACGATGGAAGCGCCAGCCGCGGCCGCTCGCGGTGGATGCTGCAGCCGTTCGCGACGTCCCGGCCGGAAAAGCGCAACGGCCTCGGCCTTGCCGTCGCGGCCCGGATCGCCGCGGCCTATGAAGGCGCGATGGGACTCGGCGACGCGTCCGACGGCGCCGTGTTCTGGGTCCGCCTTCCGTTTGCCGAGATTCCGTACGGGCCGCCGCACGGCGGCGTGGCGTAAGGCGGTCGGCGGCGTCATCTCGCCGGACGCGTCTCGTCGGCGCACCGCGTTTCCAGCAACACCGCCACCGGGAGCTGCGCGAGCAGCCTGCCGGCATCCAGCACGCCGTCGGCTGCGTACGCGCGACCCGTCAGCACGTCCTCGAACCGGCCGCTGACACGGAGTTGCACGGGGCCGGCCGGAGGGCCGAGTGCAGCCGCGACGACGATCCGGGTGTCAGCGCGCACGCGCGCGAACGCGAGCACGCCACGAGCGCGGACACCACCTTCCTCTCCGGCATCGATCGGAGCGTACGCCCCCTCGCCGAACAGCATCGGCTGCGCGGCGCGCAACTGCAGCAGGCGGTACAGCATGTGCAACTTGATCGCGCCGTCGTGCCAGCGCCTGCGCCACGCTTCAATGCATCGGCGACGCGCGGCGGGGGCGAGTGACCGCCACGCCTTGGCATCCCGGAGCAACGCTTCGCGCCGCGCGAAGTCGACTGGCCAGCGGTTGTCCGGGTCGACGAGACTCAGGTCCCACAACTCGCAGCCCTCGTAAATGTCGGGCACGCCGGGACAGGTGAGCTTCAGCGCCAGTTGCACCAGCGCGTTGTCGACGCCACGTTCGGCGACGCGGCGCTGCAGCGGCAGGAACGCTTCCAGGAACGGCCGTGCGCCGTTGCGATCCAGCACCCGCGCGACGAAGTCCGCTGTCGCCTGCTCGTAGGGCTCGTCGGGGCGGGTCCACGCGGAGTGCACCTTGGCCTCGCGCAGCGCCTTGGTCATGCATGCCTGGATGCGATCGGTGAATCGCGCGGCCTCCGCGGCATCCCACTGACCATCCATCAATTCGACCGGCCACGCGCCGATGAGGGTCTGGTACAGCAGGTATTCGTCGTTGCGATCGGGCGCGGGCGTGCCATCGACCTTCTTCTTCCACCTCTGGTTCAGGTGCGCCCAGCGCTGCACGGCCGCGCGCCACTCGCGCGGCATCGTCGACAGCACCGCGAGCCGCGCACGCGCATCCTCGCCGCGCTTGCTGTCATGCGTCGCGGTGGCGAGCATCGCGTGCGGCCAGCGTTCGGCGCGTGCGGCGTTCGCGTGATGGAATGCCGTGACCGACAGCCCGAAGCGGCACGGATCGCCGCCGACTTCGTTCAACCCGATCAGCCGGTGGTAGCGGTAGAACGCGGTGTCCTCGAACGCCTTGGCCATCACGGGCGCGGTGTACTGCTGGAACTTCATCGCGAAGCGTCGCACCTGCTTGCGCGGATAACCGCTGCCGGCGGCGGCGACGAGGTCGCAGGTCAGCACCGATTCGATGAAGTCGAAGATGTCGGCGCCCGGCTGCTGCCAGCGCCGTCGCGCGCGCGCGATCGCCCACGCGATGTCGCGCCGGTCGTCCGCGCCGGCGCCGCGCGGGTCGACGTACGTGCGGTACACCGGAAATGCCGCGACGACTTCCTCGAGGGCGTGCGTGAAGCCCTGCAGCGTGTAATCGCGCGTGCGCGGGTTGCGCTCGGCGATGCGGTCGATCTCGCGCGCCAGCACGTGCAACTCGCTGGAGAGCTGGCCGCGCACGATCTGCCTGCGCGCCGCATGGATGATTTCGTCGAAGTCGGCCTCGCGGCCGATGAAACGCCGGTAGGTCCGCGTCAGCGCGGCCGCGCCCGCGCGTTGCACCAGCAGGCCGTTGACCTCGTTCATGAAGTCGTAGCCGGTGGTGCCCGCGACCGGCCAGTCACGCAGCCGCTCGTGGCGCGCAAGGATTTTTTCGACCACGAGGTAAAACGGCCGCGCGGTCAAGCGGCGCACGCGGCGCAAGTACTGCGCCGGATCGAACAGCCCGTCGATGTGGTCGATGCGCAGGCCGTCCAGCGCGCCCTCGCCCAGGAGTCGCGCCACCAGCCGATGCACGTGGTCGAACAGGTCGCGGTTCTCGATGCGGATGCCCGCGAGCCCGTTGATGTCGAAGAACCGCCGGTAGTTGATTTCATCGGCGGCCACCCGCCAGAACGCAAGCCGGTAAGCCTGGCGCTCCAGCACGCGGTGCAGCGGCAGGAACGACTGGGGCTTGCCGACTTCGCCGCACAGAGCGGCGGCGCCGCGCTCGAGTGCCGGGTGCAGCGCGGTCGCGTGCGCGAGCTGCGCGTTCAACTCCGCGGCCCGCGCGCGCACCTCGGCGGTGCGCCGGGGCGAAGCGCTGGCGCGGATCCGCAGGCGCGCGAACGCGTCGGCCATCGATTCGAGTTCCGGTGCGTGTGCCGCGTGCATCGGGACCGCATAGGCGCGCGGCGCCAACGGGAAACGGTGTTCGTGGTACCACACGCTGAAGGTGCCGGTCGCTGGATCGAAGCGCGGTTGCAGTTCGCCCGCTTCCAGCACCCGCCCGTAGTGGTCGCCTAGGAACGGCAGCAGGACCTTGTTCCGGAGCTGCGGGTCCGGGGTGGTCCACGCAATGTCGAAGTAGTCCGCGAACGGCGATGCGCGGCCCCACTCCAGGACGTCGAGCCACCAGGCGTTGTCGGCCTGCGCGATGCCCATGTGGTTGGGCACGAAATCCAGGATGTGGCCGAGGCCGTGCGCGCGCAAGGCGCGCTGCAGGCGGGCGAAGCCGGTCTTGCCGCCAAGCTCCGGATTGAAGGCGTTGTGGTCGATGATGTCGTAGCCATGGGTGCTGCCCGCGCGCGCCTTGAGCCACGGCGATGCGTACAGGTGGCTGATGCCGAGCTCGGCGAGATAAGGCGCGAGCTTCGCCGCGTCCGCGAACGTGAAGTCGCGGTTGAACTGCAGGCGGTAGGTGGCGCGGGGAATCATTTCGACACGCCCCAATCAAAGGTGGTTGCTGATCTGCCCTGACGCTCGGCCAGCCAGCAAACGCATGACTTCATTGTCGTCATTCCGGGGCCGCCGCCGGCTTCATCGGCGGCGGAACCCGGAATCCAGCTCTCGTTCCTGTTTTCGGAAGAGCTGGATTGACTCGTGCCATCCCTGCCGCTCGCCCTTCGGGCCGCCTTCGGCGTTCGCGTTGGCAATCCTGCCAACGCAGTCGGGTTCTGCCCGCAAAGAGCGCGGGCAGCCCCGGAATGACGATGAGATTTGGCGTCGTCGTTCAGCAGTCGCATCATTCGCGGTTTCGGAATCAATCCGCGTCGAGCGGTTTTTGCCGGTCATCGCGCCGCCCGCCGTCATTCAGGATCGCCGCGATGCGCAGCATCCGCGGGTCCGCCAGCACCGCATCGAGCGGGCGCGTCATGCGCTGGCGCCAGTTGGGGTACTCGTGGGTGGTGCCGGGAACGTTGATCTGTCCGTGGCCATCCAGCACGTCCTCGAACTGCACCATCAACAGTTTGCACGGCGTGCGGGCCAGCCAGGCGTGGATCGCTTCGACCGGTGCATCGTCTGGAATACCGTCCTGCGTGAACAGACCCTGCGCGCGCAGCACATCCATCAGCGCGCCACGGGCGTGTTCGCGCTGGCGCGCTTCTGCGTCGCGCATGGCATCGTTCGGCCACAGGTGCAGGCGGTCGCGCAGTTCGATGTCATCGCCGCGCCACCACATCGGCAGCAGCGGCAGGTCGTGGGTGCCGACCGCGACCAGCGCCGCAGCGGGAAATTCCTGTGGCGCGGGAAACCGGCCGTCGCGCTGTTCGAAATACATCAGGCGGTACGAGAGCACGCCGGCGTCGCGCATCGTCTCGCGCAGGCCGGCGGGCACCGTGCCGAGGTCCTCGCCGATCGCGAGGCAGCGCCGTTGCCGGCTTGCGTCCGCGAGCACCTTGAAGAGGGCGCGCGAGGGATAGTTGACGTACGCGCCATCGCTCGCCGGCGCGCCCGCGGGAATCCACCACAGGCGCGCGAGGCCCAGGATGTGGTCTATCCTGAGTGCCCCCGCGTGGCGCATGTTGGCGTCGAGCAGCGTGGTGAAGGGTGCGTAACTCGCGTCGGCGAGCGCGAAGGGATCAGGCGGCGGCGAGCCCCAGTCCTGCCCCAGAAGATTCAATGCATCGGGTGGGGCGCCGATGCTGACGCCGCTTGGAGACGTGCGTTGCGTGCTCCACGCTTCGGCGCCGGTCGGATCGGCGCCGACCGCGAGGTCGGCGTACAGCCCGATGCCCATTGCGCACTCGTGCGCAATCGCGTTGACCCGGTCGAGCTGC